>CAYTRK010000105.1:6816-7590 GCA_964440205.1 uncultured Victivallaceae bacterium | reverse complement strand
CCGCCACCCTTAACCGTATACCCTTACCCGACTCACTTAACCGCTCGCTACTATTTGCGTGTACGAGTACGTGTACGAGTACGTTTTTCTTCGGTTTTACCCCTCTTCTTGCCATCCAGGACCCTTTCCGGATGGGGTCTGACTACAGCTTACCGCTACCCCTTATATTCCCAACCCTTCCTGCCTGACTGGACTCTCCAACCCGAAGCGCTGGTAACACAGCTCGGTCACAACCCGTCCCCTCGGGGTTCTCCTCAGATACCCCTCCTGTATAAGATACGGTTCATAGACATCTTCAATCGTGTCAGCCTCCTCGCCAACGGACACGGCCAGCGAACCAAGGCCTACCGGCCCCCCGGAAAACTTGTGAATGATCGCCTCCAGTATGCGTTTGTCCATCTCGTCAAGCCCGTACTTGTCAATATCCAGCATTTCCAGGGCCTTGTCGGCAACCTCGCGGGTGACCTTGTTGTCCGCCCGGACCTGGGCATAGTCACGAACCCTCTTGAGCAGATTGTTCGCGATTCGCGGAGTGCCCCGCGCCCTTGCCGCAACCTCTTTGCCTCCCTCTTCATCCACCTCAACATCAAGTATGCGCGAGGATCGGGATATAATCCTGAAAAGGTCATCGGCGCCATAATAGTCAAGCCTGCAGCTCAACCCGAATCTCCCCCGCAACGGCGAGGAAAGCAACCCGCTGCGAGTTGTGGCCCCCACAAGGGTAAACCGCGGCAACTCAAGGCGCACCGACCGGGCGCTCGGTCCCTGGTCTAT
>CAYTRK010000105.1:0-6806 GCA_964440205.1 uncultured Victivallaceae bacterium | reverse complement strand
TTTTCCAAACAATTTTGTCCGACTTTCCAAACAATTTTGTCTTTCTACATCGCGGCATAAAGATATTCCTCAACGTTCTTCTGCATTCTATGAATTTCGTCGATAAACAGAACATCTCCCCGCTCCAGACTGGTCAGAAGCCCGGCCAGATCGCCCGCTTTGTCTACAACCGGGCCGGAAGTCACCTTGATATTTACGTCCATAGCATTGGCAAGAATGTGCGCCAGAGTTGTCTTGCCAAGCCCCGGCGGGCCGGAGAGAAGCACATGATCCAGAACGTCCTGCCTGGCCCGGGCAGCTTCAACGGCAAGCTGCAAACGTTCACAGACTTTCCTCTGCCCGACAAAATCATCGAAAGTCCGGGGGCGAAGACTCAGATCCAGCTCCTTGTCCGGCTGATTAAAGGTTTCTGTAATCGGTTTCTCAGACATGGTTTTCAACCCCCGCTTACGAAGAAAGCGCTTTCCTTATGACTTCTTCAACCTCAAGAGAGCCGGTTTCATTGTCAATAACCTTCCTGACCATCTTACTCGCCTCGTTCTGCTTGTAGCCCAAAGAAATCAGCGCCATTACCGCGTCTGCAATTCTCTGATCGGCTTTGCCTGCCTCTCCCATGCCTGCTGCCTCAAGCACATCGCCCTCGTCAAGCCTGTGCTTCATTTCCAGAACAATGCGCTCGGCGGTCTTTTTCCCAAGCCCGGAAATCGACGTGAGCCTCTTGATATCACCGTCCAGAATAGCGGACTTCAGCTCGCGGATAGACATGCCGCTCAATGCGCTCAAAGCCAATTTGGGGCCAACCCCGCTGATACCCATGAGCATAAGGAACATCTTTTTTTCAGCATCAGAAGCAAACCCGAACAGATCGTGACGGTCCTCGCGCACATAATAATGTGTCAGAATCGAGCACTCTTCGCCCACAGAAGGAAGCTTGTCGTAGGTCAGAAGCGATATCAGCGCCCCGTAACCAATGCCCCCGACATCGACCACAACATGCGTCGGTTGTTTCTCTACCAACCTGCCTTTTAGATACATTATCATAGGAAGCTATTCCTCCGTCAGCCTGTCTTCCAGCCTATATGGGCTTTGCCAGAAGCAGACTGCCCGACACATTGTGCAGGTGGCATATCGCAATGGCAAGAGCATCGCCGGCATCTTCCTGGGGCTCTTCCTTCATAGCAAGCATCCGCATCAGCATCCCTCTAACCTGTTCTTTGCCCGCGCCCCCGTAACCAACCACAGCCTGCTTGATTTTCCGGGGAGCATATTCAAAAACAGGAACAGCCCCTGCAGCACATGCCGCTATCACCGCTCCTCTGGCTTCTCCGAGCTTAACCGCAGTCCTCACATTACGGCAATAAAATATGCCCTCAATCGCCACAGCATCAGGCTCACACCTGGCAATGATATCCTTTACCGAATCGCTTATGCGAAAAAGGGCCTCCGACAGAGAAGCTTTGGATGCAACACGCACATTACCGTGCTCAACAGCCGAAAGGCTGCTGCCCTCAGCCTGCACGACTCCCAACCCCGTAGACCGCAGAGATGTGTCAACCCCAAGAACACGAACCTTCTTTGCTGCCATAGTACTCCGGGAAGAGCTACTTCCCCTGCTCAAGTTGTTCCAGTATTGCGTCGTCAACGTTCATGTTCGTATATACGTTCTGAACATCGTCGTTATCCTCAAGATCGGATATGAACTTCATTGCCGCCGAAGCCGTAGACTTGTCGTTAACATTCACATATGTGTACGGCACAAGGCTTACTTCCGAACTAATCGTCTGTATTCCCGCATTTTCGAGAGCTTCGACAACATCCGTAAAAGTGGAAGGCTCTGTCAATATCTCGTACTGGTCCCCGTCGCGCTTCATATCCTCTGCGCCCGCGTCAATAACCAGCTCCATCAGCTTGTCCTCGTCCACCTGCGATGAATCAACAAATATCTGGCCCTTCCTCTCAAAATTCCGCGTCACAGCGCCCTGCTGCGCAAATTCAGTGTTGTTCTTGTTGAAGATGTGCCTGATCTCGGAAGCAGCCCTGTTCTTGTTATCAGTCAAAGCTTTCACAACCACCGCGACGCCGCCCGCGACATAACCTTCGTAAACAACTTCTTCGTAAGAAACGCCTTCAACCTCTCCAGTGCCTTTCTTTATAGCGCGGTCGATGTTGTCGGCCGGCATGTTGACATCTTTTGCTTTCTGGATAAGCGTTCGCAACGCAGGATTCTTATCCGGATCACCGCCGCCTTCACGGGCAGTCACCAATAACTCCTTGCTCATCTTGCTGAATATTTTTCCGCGTTTAGCGTCAGCTGCGCCTTTTTTATGCTGAATAGTCTTCCATTTACTGTGGCCGCTCATAAGTCTGTCTCCTTACTCTGTTCCTGACTTCATATTAAAACCCACCAGCTCTTCGGACACACCGTCAAGTTCCTGCAACCATCCCTGCTCAAAGCTGCAGGATTCAAAAAACCCGGCTACCCTGCCGTAAGCGCCTGCGGTAATCTGCCGGTTCCAACCCTGCATATCAGCCGCTTTGTAAGCAGGAGTATACTGAGCCATTACACTAACAGCCGGCAGGCTGTCAAATTCCTCTGCAAGCCAGCGAAGATTGTCAATCGCCTCCTTTTCCCGCCCGGGCAGAACCAGCAGCCTGCATATAACACCCTTCCTGGCAACGCCCCGTGAATCAAGCTCCAACATGCCTTTCTGCCGCCACATTTCCTTAAAAGCCGTCCTCGCGACAGCCGGATAATCTGGAGCTGCCGACCCTTCCTCAGCGCTGCGGAAATCAGCATACCTTAAATCGGCAAGATAGATATCCACAAAATTCTCGATTTTCCGCAGAGTTTCAACCTTTTCATAACCGCTGGTATTATAAACCACCGGAATACCGCGCAGCAAAAATTTCCCTTGATCCAAAGCTCTTTCTATCATAGGCAACCAGGGAGTCGGACTCACAAGATTGATATTATGACATCCTGCTTCAGCCAATTCGGCGAAAATATTGCCCAGCTCCCCGTTTCCAACCAACCTGCCTCTCCCTTCCTGGCTCCAGGGATAATTCTGACAGTATATACACTTCAGAGTACAACGACTGAAAAACACCGTCCCCGAACCGGCAGAACCGGAAATCGGCGGCTCTTCCCCATGATGCGCCCCGGCCCTGTAGAGCCGAACCTTCGACCCGGCCCCACAATATCCCCTCTGCCCGGCCTCACGATCAACCCCGCATTCCCGCGGACACAACCTGCAATCTCTCAGATTCTCCTGCAAATTCATGTACCGGCCTGGCCTGCCACTCCTTTATTCTAGAGCCTGTCCGAAAAGGTGTTTCCAAACAGACCGTTGCAATGCCGCATGTTTTCTTATCCGTACTCGTACACCTACTCGTACACCAATATCACTTCCGTCTGACTCGGATACACTTAATCGAACCATTTCGTCTCTCTCCGTTCAAAAGCTTCCATCAGCAGACCGGTTAAGCAGGTCGGGTAAGTGTATCCGAGTAAGAGGAGCGATTAAGTGTACGGATTCAGACACTTAAACGCAATTCTTAACCGCCACCCTTAACCGTATACCCTTACCCGACTCACTTAACCGCTCGCTACTATTTGCGTGTACGAGTACGTGTACGAGTACGTTTTTCTCCGGCTTTGCCCCTCTTCTTGCCCTCCAACCCTTTCCCCCTCCCACACATCCTACGTTCCACATCCCACCTCCAACACTCCTCCTCACCAAAGCACGAACCCACCGCCGCAAAGGCTATGGCGGGCGCGGCCCACCAACTCACAACCTCACATCCCATCCCCTTCATCATTGAACATTCCGTGCTGCGCCCGGCGAAGCTACCTGAGCGAAGGCGTGGCTGGATATTGAATATTCTCCCCATCCTGTTAATCCTGTTCATCCCGTCCAAATTCTCTTACTCTTCTCCCCCTCCCCTTCCTCCCCACAAACACACAAACGCACCAACTCACAACCTCACATCCCATCCCCCTTCATCATTGGATATTCTCTCCTGCTTACTCTTCTTCCTTCTGCGACTCTGCAATAACTTTCTGCGCAACATTGGAAGGCACACGCTCGTACCGTGAAAACTCCATCTCAAAAGAGCCCTGCCCGGCAGTCATGCTGCGCAACTCCGCACAATACTTGAACAACTCCGCCTGAGGCACTTCCGCAGTTATAACCTGCATCCCTTCCTCCGGGTTCATGCCCAGAATCCTGCCACGACGCTGATTAAGATCGCCATTAACATCCCCGAGATGCTGGTCGGGCATGGTAACTTTCACCGTCATGATAGGCTCCAGCAAAACCGGTTTAGCGTTGCTCATGGCCTCCTTGAATGCTTTCGAGGCCGCTATCTTAAAAGCCACTTCCGAAGAATCCACGTCGTGGTACGAGCCGTCATAGACGGTAACTTTCACATCCGTCACAGGGTAACCGGCAACGGCGCCAGATTTCATTCCTTCAACAAGACCCTTCTGCACAGCCGGCATGAATCCTCCGGGTATAACCCCGCCCACAATTGCGTCCACAAACCAGTCCTCTTCCTCGGGCTGCTTTGGCTCGACTTTGAGGTAAACCTCGCCATACTGACCGCGTCCGCCGGACTGCTTCTTATGTTTATGATGCCCGCTGCCTTCAGAAGTTACAGTTTCATGATACGGAACTTTGGGAGTGCGTAAATCCACCTCCACATTGCTCCTCCGCTTCATCAGACTGACCGCAACATCAATATGGACGTCGCCAAGTCCCGACAAAACCGTCTCATGAGTCTCACTGTCACGCCTGAAATCCAAGGTGGGGTCCTCTTCCGTAACTCTCGAAAGCGCGGTGCCCAGCTTATCTTCGTCGGCCTGGGTCTTTGCAAACACAGCCATGAAAGAGACAGGGCTGGGAAGCTGAATTTCCGGCATGCACCGCTCCGAACCGCCGCCACAAAGAGTATCTCCAAAAGCCGTGTTCTTGAGTTTTGGAATCGCCACAATCTCGCCGGGTATGGCAGAATCAACAGAATCCTGTTCCTTGCCGTTCACAATCAGAAGCGATCCGGCTTTTTCTTTTTGCGACTGCGAAGCATTCATTATCTCCGCGTCCTTTTTGAGTGTTCCGCCGAAGATCCGCACAAATGAAAGCCGCCCCACAAAGGGATCGTTCACGCTACGCCATACCTGCCCGACAAGCTCAGCGCCCGCATCAACATTCACTGCGTTGCCGTCCTTGTCTGTAACCTCCCTGTCCGCGGGAGATGGGAAAAACCGGCGCACCCCGTTCATTAGCTCCTCTATTCCCAACTCTTTAAGGGGCATGCATACAAACACGGGAACCAGCCCGCCGCTACCAACAGCCTTTCTGAGCCCATTGGCAATCTCGTCCGCCGAAAGCGCTTCGCCGCCAAGAAATTTTTCTATCAATGCGTCATCGGTCTCAGCGGCTCTCTCCGTAAGACCAGTCCTGGCCTGTTCGACCTGTTCTTTTACAGGATCTGGCGCTTCAACCTCGCCGAGAACATCAATAATTCCGCTGCCGTCGGGAAGCGGCAAGGTCACCGGCACACAGCCGTCACCAAAGGCGCTCTGGATATCAGAGAGAATTTTGGAAAAATCAGTGTTTTCCTTATCCAGACCTGTAATGACGATCGAACGGGCAAGGCCGTTCTGTTCGCAGGCTTTCCAGACCTTGTGCGTGCCCACCTGGATACCCGAAGCCGCGTCAACGGCTATGAGACCGGTCTCACACGCCCGGCAGGCGCACATCACTTCTCCAAAAAAGTCCATGTACCCGGGCGTGTCAATAAACACTAAACGGGTCTCTTTTCCCCCGGACTTATGGGTCGCAGTAAACGGTTTGGCGGAAATGGTTATCTTCCGCTCCTTCTCCTCGTCGCTGTAGTCAGCCATACTGCTGCCTGCATCTACCGACCCCATCCTGCTGTTAACGCCCAGCTTGTAAAGCAAAGCGTCAACCAAAGTCGTCTTGCCGCTTGAGGTATGCCCCATCAATCCGAATGTTCTGACATCACTTACCGGTGTACCGCTCATATAACTAACTCCCGTCGTGCTTGTTCTACCGTTTTGACCGCAAAAAAGCGTGATTATGCCACACTCACCCGACTCGCGCAACATCTTCTTGCCCCGTCAATAGCCGTTACATAACCTGCTGTAGATCTACCAGTACAGAACAGCCATTGATTTAACCAGAAGCGCCAGGAGTATCCCCATAATCATGCCCATAAATACTTCCAGCCTTGTGTGGCCGAGAAGTTCGGCAAGCTTCTGCTCGGAAAGCCGGTGTTCCTTGAACAACTCGTCTATAATGTCGTTCAACAGACGAGCCTGCATACCCGCGGCCCTGCGGACAGTAGAAGCGTCAAACATCACTATCAACGCAAAAGTCATTGCCACCACAAACAGCGGACTGCCGAAGCCGGCCTGTAACCCGACAACAGTAGCCAAGCCTGTTACCAGAGAGGAATGCGCGCTGGGCATCCCGCCGGTGCTGGCCAGATACCCGAAATCCAACCGGCCGGTCCTGTAAAAAGCACAAAGCATCTTTGTGAACTGGGCAACCGCCCACGAAACTACACCTGTCCAGAAACAGACACTGTCAAAAAGACTGACAAAAGAAGTCTCCATCATATACCCCTCTACCCTCAATAAGCGTTTTCCCTTGAAAAGAAAGTCTTCAGAACTATTTTGAAGTCAAAAGCAAGCGACCAGTTCTCCAGGTAATAAAGATCGTATTTGACCCGTTCCTCAATACTGGTGTTTCCTCTCAACCCGTTAACCTGAGCCCAACCAG
>CAYTRK010000104.1:0-7601 GCA_964440205.1 uncultured Victivallaceae bacterium | reverse complement strand
CACATGAGGATGTACAAGAAACGGCCGATCTACTGGCTGTTCAGCAGCGGGAAAGAAAAGGCATTCCAGGCGCTGGTTTACCTGCACCGTTACACGCCGGCGACATTGGCCCGTATGCGAACCGGCTATCTGCACGAGCTGCAGAACAAGATGCGCGCCCGGATCGAGGATATGGAAGCCGGCAAGGATGCCGCCACCAGCACGGCCCAGGCCAATCGTATCAACCGGGATCTCACAAAGCTCCGCAAACAACTTGAAGAATTGCGCGTCTACGACGAGAAACTACACCACCACGCCGACCAGCGTATCGAGATTGACCTCGACGATGGCGTAAAGCACAACTACGGCCTGTTCGGCGACCTCCTGGCAGAAGTCAAAGCGATTACAGGGAAGAAGGCATGAAAACGGCGATGTTAGTGAAGGGAAAACTGCGGTAACATAAAGCACTCCATATATTGACATAAGGAGCGTTTTGTATTACATCTATATCATGAAACGTTCAGAACAACTTACTGTTGAAAAGGCGAAAGAGATCTTCCGTCAGGCCGGAGGTGTCATGCGGACGCGGCAGGCACTGGCGTGGGGTATTAATCCCAAGACGCTCTATGCGATGCGCGACAAGGGCACGTTGGAGACGCTGAGCCGGGGAGTTTACCGACTGAAAGAGATACCACTAAGCGGTAGTGATGATCTGATCAGCGTGGCACACCGTGTTGCAAAGGGCAGAATCTGTCTGATTTCGGCGCTGGCCTATCACGGACTGACAACACAGATACCGCACTTTGTGTACTGTGCCATTCCTCGGAGCGCGTGCATACCGCAGATAGACTATCCACCGGTGAAGTTCTTCCGATACTCGGCTTCGTGCTACGAAGCTGGGGTCGAATACCACGAGATGTCCGGGACGCAGGTGGCCATATACAGTCCGGAGAAAACGTTGGCTGATTGTTTCAAGTACCGCAACCGGATCATTGGGATAGACACCGCGCTGGAGGCGCTGCATCTCTACCGGGAGCAGATGCCGCTTCGTGTTGATGCGCTTATGGACTATGCCCGCATCTGTCGCGTAGAGAAGGTGCTGAAGCCGTATCTGGAGGCGACATTGTGACGGGCGAACGCGCAAACATCCCTGAATCGGTCCGTCACAGGTTGCGGAACAAGTCCCGTGAAACAGGAATGCCTCCTGACGCGCTACTACAGTTCTATGCCATGGAGCGCTTTCTTTACCGCTTGGGACAATCACCCCACCGCGATCGTTTCGTGCTCAAGGGCGCACTCATGTTGCTGGCCTGGCGTGTTGAACATATGCGTCCCACCCGTGACATTGATCTCCTGGGCTTTGCGGACAATACGGAGGAGAATCTGGCGCGTATGGTGACAGATATCTGCAATACCGTTGTTCCACAGGATGATGGGATGCAATTCGATTGCGCCGCCCTTCAGACTGAGCGAATCAAGGAGGATGCGGAATATGAGGGCGTACGCATCGTCTTTCCGGCATATTTGGGATCAACCAGGCTGAGCATGCGAATCGATGTTGGGATTGATGACGCCATTGTGCCCGCTCCCGAAACGGTCAATTACCCTACGCTTCTGGACGATCCGCGGCCCGAACTGAAAGGATACACGCCTGCCAGCGTTGTTGCTGAAAAGTTTGAGGCAATGGTCAAGCTTGGTAGCGTCAACAGCCGCATGAAGGATTTCTTTGATATCTGGCTGTTGTCTCACCAGTTTCCCTTTAACGGTCCGGTGTTGTCCGAGGCGGTTAAAGCCACATTCGAGCGTCGTGGCACATTGCTCGATGGTTTACCTGTAACGTTGGATGCTGCCTTTTCAGGGCGTGAGGCGAAACAGGTTCAGTGGGCGGCATTCCTGCGGAAGAGCGGGGCTGGCTATACGCCCTCGCAATTTCAGGAAGTCGCGTCAAGTATAGCGGCATTCATGGGCCCCGTCGTGGACGCGCTCTCTCAAGAGACCATGTTGTACGCCACATGGAAAGCGGGCGGCCCGTGGGGAGACGAGCCTTGAACAAAGACCAGATAGCCGAAACGCTTGCCCAGACTTTCGCGAACACGGACTGCCGTGTCGTATTCTGGTATGACCCAGACCGGTCATTCGATGCCGACGTCAACGAATTGGATTTGTCCGGTGTCGTGAAGTGGCGTTTGGATGAGCATGGGCCGTTGGCGACTAAGCTGGAGATCGAGCGCAATCGACCGGAAGCGCAGTTTCTGGTTTACGCCCCGTTCGACCGGCCCGAACCGCAGGACGACTGGCTGCTGGATATCTACTTGTATGCAGAGAAATTCAGTGCGGACCGCGCCTCGATCCTGTTGAATACATTAGGGCTGCAGAAAGCATCCTTGACTGCATACATCACTGAGCACATGGACTTCTTTAATTTGCAGGCACGGGTTAAGGCACTGTCAAAACTGCTGCAGGTGACGGATGGGGAAGATAAATTGGATCTGAAAATCCTTACCGTCTTGAGCCGAGCCGAGTTTGCCCGCATTGAAGCCATTACACTGGCCCTTTTCGCGGGCTTTGCGTCCAAAGAAGGTCCGGTAGGCTTTCACCTGGAAAACGAGCGATGGAACGAAGTGCGCAAGTATGGGATGGAACAAGCGTACTGGCACTTGGTAAAGCAGCAGTGGGGATACGTGGCCGATATGCCGAAGCTTCGCGATCTGTTCATTCGTCTCACTGTTACTCACCTGTATCAACACGTGATGCAGGAGCCGGGAGCTGTTTTTCCGAATGGGTTACAGCGTTTTGTTCTGCCCGGCGACGCCAGCGCGCTGAATGCTTCGGTTTTTATAAGCAACTGGATGCAAAGCGCCAAGCAGGCTGACCTCTACGCAAAGCTTTCGGAAGACGCGGAGCTGGATCTGAATCTGGACTCGGTAATCGGTGCCCTTGATCCCAGGATGCTGGGGCGAGCGGACACGTTCGAGATCGTGGAGAAGCACATCATCGTTTCCTGCCTTGAACGCATCCTGGCCACTGGTAAGGCCGATCTCACTCATGTAGAGAGAATGATCGACAATCGGCGTGACCGTTTCTGGGCCAGTGATCCGCAGCGAAGCTATGGCCGGATATACGATGCTCTGGCCGCTGCAGTCCGCATGTTTTCCCTGAAGGCTAAGTACGGTGACACCTTCAAGTACCAGAGTGCGCAGGAGATGTTCGCGGCGTATACAACCGACCTGTATGCGTTCGATCAGGCATATCGCCATTTCTATACAGCGGCCGGCGCTGTGAAACAGAGCTTGGATGTGCTTAAGAAGGATCTCCTGCCGGCCATCGAAAATCTATACTGTAACTGGTACGTGCGGGAACTTGCCCTCGCATGGGGCAGACTTATCGAGGAAGAACTCTTTACAAGCTGGAAGATCCCGGGGTTTTCAAGCCAGCAGTCGTTTTACGCGGATTGCGTACAGCCCGTATTGGATGAACGCGATACGTCCCGAGCCTACGTCATCGTCTCTGATGCAATGCGTTTTGAGATCGGGGAGGAGCTAAACCGGAGGGTGAATATGGGTGATCGTATCACGTCAGAGCTGTCGGCGGTGTTGGGCGTGGTCCCTTCATGCACGCCCGTTGGAATGGCCGCACTTCTCCCGCACGAGCAATTCGGATTGGATGATGACGGACGTCCGGTCTTGGACGGTGAGGATGTAGGTCCTATGGATCGGGAAAAAGTGCTCCGAAAGCGCGAAAAGGCGAGTGTGGCGGTCAAGGCCGACGACCTGTTGGCGATGACCACCCATGCCGGTCGGGAATTGGTGAAGGATACGCGGGTTGTTTATATCTATCATAACCGAATCGACGCTATCGGCGATAAACAGGCAACCGAGGAGAACACATTCGAGGCTGTGGCCACGGCGATCAATGAACTGAAGCGGCTGGTGGATTTTATCCATGGTTGCTTAAATGGCAGCCGGATACTGGTGACCGCCGACCACGGTTTTCTTTTCCAGATGGGGCCGCTTGCCACGACAGACAAGAACGGATGGGAATCCGGAGGCCAGGTCAAGCAAAGCAAGATGCGGTATGTAGTGGGGACCAACTTGGCTGACCAGGATCAGGCGTGGAAAATCCCCACAGAGGCTGTATTTGGACATTCCAGTTGTGTGGATATTGTGGTGCCGAAAGGCGCGCAGCGCTTCCATTTTATGGGTGGGGCGCGCTTTACGCACGGGGGCGCTCTTCTGCAGGAAATCGTTGTCCCGGTTCTCACATTAAAGGCGCTTAAGGGCAAGAAAGCGGAGACCGGTCGCGCCCGAAAGGTGGAGGTTCAGCTACTGGACACAACCAACATGAAGGTATCCAATAACCGACAGCGCTTTTCCTTCCTGCAAACCACGAAAGTTGAGGATAAGACACTGCCGCGCACGCTGAGAGTCGCTTTCTTCAGCGCCAGCGGCGAGCAGGTGAGCGATGAACACCTGGTGACGTTCGATAGCGCCGGCGACCAAATTCAGGATCGCCAACGTGACGTGCTGATCACCTTGAAACCTGGTAAGTACAACAAGGCGCAGGATTACTATCTGGTGCTGACGGATAACGATTCCGGCGCCGAGTACAAAAAGATTCCGTTCCAAATTAACCTTGGGATCGGTAATGAATTTGGGGAGTGGTAGCCATGAGTGATGCCAATGTTAGCCAGTTGTTGCTTGAACACTTTGCGGGACGGGTCGTACGGAAAGATCTTACAAAACTGATCCGTCAGGGGGCCAATGTTCCTGTGTATGTGCTGGAGTATCTGCTAGGCATGTATTGTGCCTCCGATGACGAACAGGTAATCTCCGAGGGGCTGGCTAACGTCAAGCGGGTCCTTTCCGAAAATTACGTACGCCCGGACGAAGCGGAGAAGGTAAAGTCAAAGATCCGGGAGCTGGGCAGCTACAAGGTCATAGACAAGGTAACGGTCAAGCTGAACACGAAGCAGGACGTATACGAGGCAACTCTGTCTAACCTGGGCGTCAACCGGATCGAAATCGGAACACACTACGTCAAGGATTTCGAAAAGCTGCTTGCCGGTGGAATCTGGTGCATGATCGAGCTTCGATACCTCTTTGAGGAGAATGCCAAACGCTCCCCATTTGTCATCGCGGACCTCAAGCCAATCCAGATGCCCAACATGGATATCAAAGAGGTTATTGAGGGGCGTCGCGCTTTTTCAAAAGAACAATGGATTGATGTATTAATGCGGTCAATCGGGATGGAACCGGCAAATCTTGATGGGCGAACCAAATGGCTGTTGCTCAACCGCCTTATTCCTCTTGTTGAAAACAATTACAACTGCTGTGAATTGGGACCGCGTAATACAGGAAAAAGTCACGTTTATAAAGAAATCAGCCCTTCGAGTATCCTGGTTTCCGGCGGGCAGACAACGGTTGCCAATCTCTTCTACAATATGGGGGCAAAAACCGTTGGGCTGGTCGGCCTCTGGGATGTAGTTGCATTCGACGAGGTCGCTAACGTCGGGGCCGTCAACGAGACTGTAGATTTGATGAAGGACTACATGGCATCGGGAAGTTTCTCCAGAGGGAAGGACAGCATCCAGGCTTATGCTTCCATGGTTTTTGTTGGAAACATCAATGACAGTGTCGATACGCTCGTCAAAACCAGCCACCTGTTCGCGCCGTTCCCGGACAAAATGATCGACTCTGCGTTTTTCGACCGATTCCACGCCTACATTCCAGGGTGGGAGATCCCGAAATTCCGCCCCTCCTTCTTCACGGATGATTACGGCTTTATAGTGGATTACCTGGCTGAATACTTCCGTGAAATGCGCAAGTACAGCTATTCCGATGCCATTGATAAGTACTTTAAACTCGGGAAAGACCTGAACCAGCGGGACGTGATTGCCGTGCGGCGCACGGTGTCGGGCCTAATAAAGCTTATCTTCCCGCACGGAGAGTTCACGAAAGACGAGATGCAGGAGTGTCTGGAGTACGCTCTGGAAGCGCGCCGCCGCGTTAAAGAGCAGCTCAAGAAAATTGGAGGAATCGAGTTCTACGAAGTGCATTTCAGTTACATTAACAACGAGACCATGGAGGAGAATTTCGTAGCGGTACCCGAGCAAGGGGGGAACAAACTGATCCCTGAAGGCCAGATGAACCCTGGACATGTGCATACTATTGCCACCGACCCATCCGGCAAGCAGGCGCTCTATCGGTTGGAACTGCAGGTTTTGCCGGGATCAGGGAAGTTAACCCTCTCTGCATTCGGGACGCACACCAAGGTGAAGGAATCGCTCAAGGTGGCGTTTGACTCATTCAAGGCCAATGCAACGGCCATCAGCGCCGGGCTGAAGGTTAACCAAAGCGATTACCACATGCACCTGGTCGACTACTACAATTCCGGACCATCGGACGCCTTTGCTCTGGCCGGATTCGTGTCGCTCTGCTCCGGTGCCCTCGGTAAACCCGTGCAGGATCAGCTTGTCCTGCTTGGCAACATGAGCCTCGGCGGCAGTGTTGAGCAGGCACGCAGTCTTGCCGAATCGCTCCAGATCGCTTTCGACAATGGCGGTAAAAGGCTTCTTCTCCCCATGAGCAGCGTTAGTGACATTCCCTCGGTTCCCGGCGAACTTTTCTCTAAATTCCAGGTCAGCTTTTATGCCGATCCTCTTGATGCTGCTTTCAAGGCACTGGGGGCAAGTTAGCCAGGAGAATCACGCCCATGAATGACGAAATGGCAAGAATCCGTGAACACAGGAAATTTGGGCCGCATTTACTGCTTAGCGATGCTGCTAAACATTCACTTGATCGAGCAGAGGAAAAGAAAGATGGCTACATCCACGATCTACTGGCTGCCATGACGCGTTTAGCTTTGGCTCTTGAAGCCATGGCTAATTCCTTCGGTAAGGTATTGCTTAAAACGGAGCAATGGCCGGAATTCGAGAAACGCTGTCCCAGAATGAAGATCGAAGAGGTGTGCAAGATCTTGAATATTTCCGTTGTTTGGCAAGATAAACCTTGGAATTTCGCGCGGTGGCTTCTTTGTTTTCGAAATAGTATAGCACATGCGAAGTTTGAGAAGATCGATGACAGTCGCACCCTGCCGCTGAAGGCTTGTGGAAACCTGAAAAAGAACAAACCGGCGTCGAAACTTGAGAAGAAGGTTACCTTCGGAAATGCGAAACGTGCTGTCGAAACGGTACGCTCTATTATGTATATGCTTTGCGAACGATTACCAGCGGACAAGAAGATAGACGGTCTATTTGCAGATGGCTGGTTTCGGAATGTGAGCTGGACGTCAAAGAGGCCACTAGACCTATGAGTTATCTCTATTGAACACCGCCCTCATTCTGCTGCAACACACCATAATCATTGCCGCAACTTGTCGTATTCGAGCAGCTCATGTTTGATTTTTCTCCATTTTCCAGTAACCACCGGTCTTTCGGCTGCCGCGTCGTTCGATCAGATTCAAATCCTTGAGCGCCTTGATCTGTCGCTCTATTGTCTTGATGGGGCGATTGTTCAAAACCGCCGATAAAGCCTTGCTCTGTATGCCCGGGTTATTTGTGATAGCTAGATAGAGCCTGTCCGAAAAGGTATTTTGGGCCAACGGTTCCGGGTTCAAAGTTTATG
>CAYTRK010000103.1:0-7717 GCA_964440205.1 uncultured Victivallaceae bacterium | reverse complement strand
CCGGCGGGCTCAGGCGCCGGGCGGTGGACTGGGCGGGAGTACACGCAACAATCTCCTCAACGCCGGCTACCCTGGCCAGCGTGACAGTCATCAGAGCCGTTGAAGCAAGGGGCGCGGTCCCACCGGGAACATAAATTCCAACTCGCTCAAAAGGCGTCATCTTCTCGCCCATCAATTCCCCGGCCTCGCCCCTCATATTCCAGTCCGGCCTCATGCCGGCACGGGAAAATTCCCTGATTCTTCGGTAGGCCTCCCTGGCAGCCTTCCGGAAATCCGTCCCGACCCTGCGGCCACAGCCCTCTAACTGCTCCTTCGGCAGTCTAAGCTCGCCCGGCTTAATAGAAAGTCCGTCATATTCCGCGACATACTTACACACCGCCGCATTGCCTCTGCGGGCAATGTCCTTCAGTATCCTGTCCGCAGCTTCTTCAGCCCCCGCTCCAGCTGTTTCACGATCAATAAGGCGATCTATAACCCTGGACCTGCTCTTCGGATTCCATCTGATTATCGGTATTTTACTCACAAAAATCTCACTTCGAACCATAGTTGACAATTACTCTGCCGCTTACTTCGGGGCCCGGCTTCTTTACATATGCCCTGCGAAGAAACCTGATCAGCTTCGCGCCAGAACCATTTGCATTCAAACCCCCGTCAAGAAATACATGCTCAACGCGCCCGGCAGAATCGATTTCCACCACCGCTTCCGCTGACCACTCCCTCTTACCTCCAATCTCGTCAAAATCATCTGACGGAAAAGTAAATCCCCTTCTTTCAAGATTTTCAGAAACACTCACACTCAATCTCATTTCAGAGGAAACCTGCTGCTCAAAAACATCCGACGAGTCGAACGAACACTTGAACTGCGTCTTCCCGGGCTTTATAACCCACATGCCGTCAGAAATGCCGCCGCCATGCGCCCCGGAATCCTCCAGGTAAAGCGGTTCGGTGATCCGCTGCAGCCCCGCGGGCTCAACAACAGTTCGGCTCTCCGCCGTGTCGCGCACAAAGCCATAGCGAAATGGCAGCGACATCACCGTCGGGTCTTTGTACAGATGCTCTCGACTGTAATCAATCCGCATGTACCTGACAGACGCATTTCCACCCTGCTTTCGATCATTGCGCGCAGGCAAAGCGCCCGAAGGCCACAGAAACCATAGTCCGATCCAGCCCGCCGCAATCAATAACGACGGCAATCCCATTAATGCTCTGCCCCGTCCAAATCCTCGCTTGAAAAACCGCATCTTCACGGCGCCACAGGCTCCGGTCGCTCAGCAAAATTCACCCTCTCTATCCCCACCTCTATAGCAATGTTCATCAGTTTCACCATGGTACCATGCTTGACACGCTTGTCCGCCTCAAACACAAGTTCCTGTTTTTTCCCGCCACCCCCGCTCAAAGCCAGCGCTTCCTTGAACCTCTCAATTTCGCCAGGCTTGTTCAGCACAAAACGCTCATCATCAAAAAAAACAACTTCCTGCCCAGGCATGCCGCCGACGCCTCCCGCATAAAGGACAACCGCAATCATATCAGGATGAGAGCCGCCAGTGAATTCCGACTGCGGAAGTTCCACAATAACCCCGGGCTGCAAAATAAAAGATGCGCTCGACTGCAACAGCGTAAAGAAAAACAAAAGAAGCAGAACGTCCAGCCAGGGGGCTACGCTGACAAGCCCGTGGCCAATCCGGCTCTTTGGAAAAAATCGAGTTCTCAACCCGGTTATGTCAAACCGCCCGGTTGTTTTGACGGCTGCGCGAGTCATGGTCTTTCCCCCTTCGCGCCGTTTCCGAACGTTTCTGTAATAAATGCAACAATCTCCGAAGCGCTCCTTTCCATATCAAGAACAATCCTGTCTATCTTGACAATCAGAAGGTTAAAAGCCGCATAACAGGGAATAGCTACAGTCAACCCGGCAGCGGTCGAAATCAACGCCCGGAAAATTCCGCCAAGTATGTCCGGAGAATGTATCAAGGGAGCCTGAGCCTGCATAATCAACACGGCCTCCACTATCCCCAACACAGTCCCCAGAAGCCCCAGCAAGGGAGCTATCTGCGCCACTGTGGCCACAACCACAAGCCGCCGCTCCATACGTGAAATTTCCGCCAGACTCGCATCGTCTACCGCCGTGCGAATGCCGTCTTTCTCGTCCTGCCGATGCAGAATGGCAGTTTTCACAATGTACGCCACCGGTCCCGGTGTCTCTTCACATATGGTCAATGCCTCGGTTACATTTCCCCGACTCAAAATATTCATGATCCCTTTGAGGAAATCCTCGGACTTGATCCTCGCCCGATGAAGATGAAGAGCCCTCTCAAGAAAAACAACAAACGCCGCAAGCCCGGCTGCCATGATAACCCATAGCGCCGGCCCACCCTGCTTTACAATATCAATAAACATAAACATGGCTCCACTCCATCTCACCCGACTTCTTCACCATCATCTTCTTTCCATTTCAGCTTCCACCTGCCCACGTCCCACACTCTCCCTTTCAACTCTTCTCAGTCGTCCGTAAGCCGTAGTCTGTAGTCTCTCCTCTCTCCCCTCTAAAACAACCACCAGTGCTCGTCCCTGATCTCTTCGATCCTCGCCTGGGCGTCTTCAGCGGTAGGTACGCCTGCTGCAACAACCCTCTGGAGCACCGATACCGCCCGCTGCCACTGATCCTGCTCTTCAAGTATCTCTGCAGCGTTGAAGGCAGCCCGGGAAAACCACACTTTGGAAGACTCCCCGTGCCATACCCCTTTTTCACGTTCTTCGAGATAACCAAGAATAACCTTAACATAATATTGTTCAAAGGCTTTTCCCTTCAATCCCAGTTTCTCAAGACTGCGCCCGATCTTGTATTCCGCCTGCAATACAAGCCCCCTGCTTGCGCCCGGACTGTTAGCTGCCACCCGAAAAGACTCGATACTCTCCTCGTACCGCTTGGTATCCTTGCTGCCGAGAGTAAACTGGCAATCCCCCTTCCTGCCCCACGCAGCGGGGACCAGGTCGCTCTCGGGAAACTTGTTGATGATTTCATCAAAAACCAGAATCGCATCGCCGAATTCCCCGAGGGCCGACAGCGCGTCGGCTTGCTCAAATCTGGCCTCCGCAAGCCGGCGGCTTTCAGGATAGTCCTTGATCAACCGAGTCAGAATCTCGTTGGCCCGAACAAACTGCTGTTCCTCTGCAGCCGCACGACCCGCCCACAACAAGGCATCATCTGCCAGCCCCGATTTGCCGTATTTCCCGGCAAGCAACACAAAGTCGTCCCGGGCCTTTTTGAAATCCCCGCTGTTATACTCCGCCTTGGCTGCCCAGAATAATACCTCGGGAGCATATGCGGAGTCAGGATATTTCTCTATGAACTCATGCCATACCTTCAATGCCTTTTCATCCTGCACCATCCCGTACCAGCACATACCGCGCATATAAAATGACTGCTCCACCACGTCCTGTTCGGGAAACTCGGCAACAACCCTTTCAAAGTCACTGAGCGCTTTTCTGAACCAGAAAAGTCTGTATCTTGCGACCCCCCGACCGTGCAAAGCCGCGGCATAAAGAGACTTGTTGGTGTAGGAGTTCATGAAACTCTCGAATCCCTCTATGGCTTCATGGTAATCCCTGGTCGCTTCCCCGCGCCGACCGTCCTCCTCCGCTTTCCTGGCAATCCTCAACTTCAACTCAGGCAGCCGCAAAGCCGCCTCCGAAGCAACAGGGTGTTCAGGAAACTTCTCAACAAGAGCGCGAAATGCCTCCTCCGCCTCTCCAACCTCGCCCTTCATGAACAACCCGTGAGCAATCTGGAATCGCGCCCGCGGTTCCAGATCACTGCCGGGAAACCGCTCCATAAGCCGCGCATAACCTTCGCAGGCAAGGTCATACTGGCCGTTTGCCAGGTATGAGTCGCTCATCTTAAAAACACACCGGGCCTTGTCCTGCCTCTGAGTATAAATCCCCGAGGCCTTCTCAAAAGCCGTAGCCGCTTCTCCCTGGCGCCCCGTCTCCAGCAAAGCCCGACCCTTGCCTTCGTAAGCGCGCGCCCGGCCAATAGTGTTGGTGAATGTCTCAAGATACTTGGTAAACTCGTCAACCGCGGCTTTATTTTTTCCCGCAGAAGCCAGCGCATGGGCCAACTCAAGTTGAGTAAGCCGTGACATCTCATTCTCCGGATAGGCCGAAATGTAAGCCCTCAGAAGCGGGGCAGCTTCCTCAACCCTGTCCATTCGCAGAAGCGTCGCTCCAAGCTCATAATGCCCCTTCCTTTTCAGGTCTTCATCGCGGGCCAGCTTGTTTCCCTCCCTTAAGGCCTGCTCCGCCTTCCCGGGCTCTGTCTTCATGTTATGAATAACCGCTTTCGAATACCAGGCCCTGGCCCTGATATCCCTTCCTGCTGCCTGGTTTATCGCGACCTGGTCAAGGTATTTCGACGCCTTGGCAAGTTCCCCATCGTCAATTAAAATTTTGCTCAACCAATACTTGCTCTCCTGCGCTGCGCGGCCGGTTGATCCGGCTTCCTGAATCATGGAAAGAACCCGTCTGGCCGGCTCCTTCATGCCTGCTTCAATCAAAGCCCTCGCCCATTCAAGCATGTTCGAGCTGTAGTCCGGATCTTCCTTGAAACCCGACGCGTACGCGGAAAAGTTCTGTACGGCCTTCTCCATCACATCCTGCTTCAGATAACACCACGACTTTAAACGAATAACCTCTCCACGGCGGCGGCTCTCAGGATAAGTATCCGGGAAATCCTCCATAAAAGACAATGCCATGGGATAGTCGCCTCTCTCATAATGCGCCATTGCCATCCAGAACTTGTATTCGGCCTCATCATCAAGATGCCTCCGGCGCTTCTTCGATTTCAAAGTCTCTATGATCTCCTCGTGACGCCCCTGCTCATAAAGAGATCGCAGCAACAGAACAACCGCTTCCTGCCTGTCAGCCTCGGCCAAAGCCTCTTCGCGAAAAGCACGCTTAAGCATTCGCGTAGAAAGATCGAAAAGACCGTCATGAACCGCGGCCCTGATATTTTTGATCAAACCCGAAGCCTCGCTGCTCCCCGCCGCATCAACCGGCGCCTCCTCCCCGGCTTCACCTTCAGCCGCCGGAGCAACCGACAAACACAATTGTAAAGCCAGACACCACACGCCCGTTATCCAGATAAGCGCCGATAAACCCTCCTGAAATAACAAGGGGCAGGTAATCTTTTCCGCTACATGTCTCATGTCTCTGACAATATCTCCCTGAGCGCTTTGCCTGTGTGCGACTCCATGCATTCCGCAACCTCCTCAGGCGAACCGGCGACCACAACCCGGCCCCCTTTGTCTCCACCTTCCGGGCCGAGATCAATAACATAATCGGCATATTTGATAACATCCATGTTATGCTCTATTACTATTACCGTATTTCCGGCGTCTCGTAAACGCCCAAGAACCTCCAGCAGCCGATGCGTATCAGCAAAATGCAGACCCGTGGTCGGCTCGTCAAGCATGTATAGAGTGCTTCCGGTCGACATCTTGCTCAACTCGGTGGCCAGTTTTACACGCTGCGCCTCGCCGCCGGACAACTGCGTCGCAGGCTGACCGAGATGCAGATAGCCCAGCCCGACTTCAGACAGGGTTTTCAGCCTGCGCTGCACCGCGGGGATATTCTCGAAGAAGTCAAGAGCCTCATCAATAGTCATGGACAATACCTGGGATATGTTCATGCCTTTGTAGTCTATCTCAAGCGTCTCCCTGTTATATCTCTCCCCGCCGCATTGCTCGCAGGTAACGTAAACATCGGGAAGAAAATGCATCTCAAGCCGGAGTATGCCATCACCTTTACACGCTTCGCATCTGCCGCCCTTAACATTGAAACTGAACCGTCCGGGTCCGTACCCGCGCACTTTAGCCGAACGAGTTGAAGCAAAAAGCTTTCTGATCTCGCCAAATGCGCCGGTATACGTCGCCGGGTTGCTTCTCGGCGTCCGCCCTATCGGAGACTGGTCTATTACTATAACCTTGTCGAAATTGCCCGTCCCCGTAATGCGCCTGTGGCGCCCGGGTCGCTCTTTTGAGCCAAAAAATTGCCTGAATAAGGCCCGCCTGAGAATTTCATCCACCAATGTGCTCTTCCCACTGCCGGAAACCCCGGTGACACAGGTCAAAACACCTACAGGAAAACCAACATCAATGTTTTTCAGGTTGTTCTCCTTTGCTCCCAAAACCCTCAGAACCTTCCTGCCCCGCTTCCTGCGTTTACCCGGAACAGACACCTCGATCTCGCCGGTTAGATACTTTGCAGTCAGCGACTCCCGGTTCTTCATCAATTCAGATACATTGCCCTCGAATATCACTCGCCCTCCGTGCCGTCCAGCGCCGGGTCCTAAATCTATAATGTGATCAGCTTCCTTTATAGTAAGATCGTCGTGCTCAACCAGAACGACAGTGTTCCCCAGGTCGCGAAGACGCTTTAACATCCCGATCAAGCGGGCATTGTCCCGCCTGTGCAAACCAATCGTAGGCTCATCAAGAACATACAACACACCCACCAGGCCCGAACCTATCTGGGTAGCCAACCTGATACGCTGGGCCTCGCCGCCGGAAAGAGTCCCGCTTTCCCTGTCGAGCGTCAGGTAATCCAGACCAACCTCTTTCAAAAACCCGAGCCGCGCTCGTATTTCCTTCAATAATTCGCGCGCAATCTCGTTCTCCTGCCTGTTAAGCTTCAGCCGGTCAAAGAAATCAGCCGCCTGCTTGATCGAAAGCTCAACCACATCATGAATTGATTTGCCTTTCAGCGTGCACGCCAGTACCTCAGGTTTCAACCGCCTGCCTTTGCATTCAGGACAATGCTGACGGCTCATGTAACGCCGCAGCCGCTGCCGGGTATAGTCGCTGTCAGTAGTCTCGTAACGCCTCTGAAGATTCGGGATTACCCCCTCAAAAGACTTTTTACGCCGCCGGTAAGACCCTGAACGCCAGAAACCCTGTTCCACCTCCTCGTCACCGGAACCGTACATTATTATCTTCCGAATACGAGGGCTGAGCTTATTAAACGGTGTAGAAGAGCTGAAATCATAATGCCTGGCCAACGACCTGAGCAGCCGCTTATAGTAAATTATCAGCCTGCGGCCGCCGCGCCGCCATGCAGTTATAGCGCCGTCGTCTATGGATAAACTCGGGTCGGGAACAATCAGATCTTCATCAAATACAAGCTGCGCGCCGATACCCGAACATCCCGGACAGGCGCCGTAAGGACTGTTGAAAGAAAAATGACGCGGGCTGAGCTCTTCAAAACTGAGCCCGCATACCGCACAAGCATGCTTTTCCGAATAAAAGAACTCCTCCCACTTGCCTTTCGATTTCTCGTTGAGAACCTTCATGGCGCCGTTGCCATGCTTCAGAGCCAGCTCCACCGAATCGGCAAGCCTGGTCCTCATTCCGCCGGTAACAATCGTCCGCTGGACCACTATATCTATTGTGTGCTTCCTGTTTTTCGCCAGCGTGGGCGTCTCCTCAACTTCATAAATCTCGCCGTCTATGCGAACCCGAACAAAACCCTGCTTCTTAATGCCGGCAATAACGGCCTCATGCCTGCCTTTCTTGCCGACAACTACCGGCGAAAGCAGTAACAGGCGGGACTGGTCCGGCAAAGATGTGAGCGAATTCACTATCTGGTCCACACTCTGCCTACCAACCGGCCTCCCGCAATCAGGACAATGCTGCTTGCCTATAGCCGAAAAAAGCAGCCTGAGGTA
>CAYTRK010000102.1:0-7777 GCA_964440205.1 uncultured Victivallaceae bacterium | reverse complement strand
GCGTAGAAGAGTATGAAGAGCGCAGAGTTCACACTTCAAAGCACACTTACCCGACACGCTTAACCGCCACCCTTCGCCGGATACCCTTACCCGACTTGCTTAACCGCTCTCTGCTCCCCGCATTATTTCGTTACTGAATACTGCTATTCGTCTTTCGCTGGAATTTAACACATTTTTCTTTGCCCCACGCCACATTCTAGCTCGCGCGGATACCATTTTCAACCCACAGATTGTGCAGATGATCCGAGAATTTCAACTTTTTCGCTCGTATCTGCGTCAAAAACCTTTTTTCCCGCGAGCCAGGTCTGGCGGACGTTTATCGCACCGGCAGCTTCATCGTAGTCGTAGACGGTAAAGGTCGCTTCCTTGCCTTCTTCGATACCCAGCCTTTCCGAAATGCCCAGCAGCTCTGCAGGCCTTACAGAAGCAAGCTCCCAGGCTTCGGCATGAGACAGCCGAGCAAGCCCCGGCGCCATCTCAACGCATTCCCTGAGGTTACTCGAACTTCCGGCAAGGTTAGTGGTTCCCACCACCACCAGGCGACCGGTAGACAGCAACTCTACTACACCCGAGGCATATATGCCTGGTTTCATTCCAGCAAGCTTAACGCAATCCGAAACAATTACAGACAATTTCTTCCCCTTGGCTCTTATCATTGAAAAGGCGCACTCGGCAGGAAGATGATGACCGTCTGTAATGAACGAGGCATAGGTCTCCCGGCAATCAAGCTGATACCAGATATGGTTGTTATGACGCTGAATCATATCGTGCGCTCCATTGCCCAGGTGTGTGCTGAGCCTTGCGCCTGCATCAACTGCCCGGCGCAGGTCGTCCCGGCTCATATTGGAGTGACCAAGCCCGACAAGCACTCCGGATTCCGAACACTTGCGAATAAACGATTCCGCGCCTTCTATCTCGGGCGCCACCGTGACATACCTGATGCGTCCGCCGCTTGCTTCCTGAATCTGCTGGAACTCGTCCCAGTCCGGACGACGCACATGCTCAAGACTATGCGCCCCTCTCGGCCCGTCATCCGGCGAAATATAAGGACCCTCCATGTGAAAGCCCGGCACAGCATCGGCAAGCTCTCGGTCCTCATCAAGCGCCTGCCCAAGATACTTGAATGCGTTCATAAAGGTTTCACGCGACGCGGTACATACCGTCGGGATCCACATGGCAATGCCGTTCTCCCAAAAAACACTGGTGATATACCTAACCGCATCACGCTTATCCTCGCGGATAATCTCGCAAGTTCGCCCCGCATATCCGTTTACCTGAATATCAAACAGCCCCGGTCCCAGATTTACGTCAGGCTGTTCTGAAATCCTTTTTACATTCTTGATGCATCGTCCCTCAAAACTGATCTCAAACGCTCCTCCAAGAACGGGTATATTTGCCTTTATCTTGTTCAACATTTTTTCTCCTGTCTCTCAGCTCAATTTCTTCAGCTAATGTATACATTTCCAAACAAGCCGTCAATTCTTCCCATATTTCTCATCCCAATCCTTGAACATCTCCTCAGTTAGACTAGAATCAGGGTAAATATAAGTACTGTCAAAAGTTTTATGAAAACGAATGAAAGCTGGTAAGATCGATTAACGACTACGGCGATCCCGACCTTGAAGAGAGCCGGGACGAATTATGATCCACCTTCGCTAAAGCTACGGCGGACATGAAAGAGACGCTCTCAATCGTCTGCCCTGGTCGTCGCCGTAGTCGTCGACCGAAATGGACAGAAAATATTCTGTCAGCTTTTGACAGAACGAAAATATACGAAAGGAAAAAATATGAAACTCGGATTCACAACTCTCGGCTGTCCCGAATGGAACATGGAAACAATAGTATCGAAAGCAAAGGAATACGATTTCGATGGTATCGACTTCAGAGGCTACGGCGATGAAATGAACATTTACAAACTTCCTGAATTTTCCTCAAAACTCATGGATACCGTCTCCCTCGTAAAGGACTTCGGAATAGAAGTGCCCTGTTTTTCCTCTTCCGTAAAGATGATGCCGCCACAAGGATCGGATATGGACGATCAGATATCGGAAATCAAGTCTTACGCCTGTCTCTGTGAGGCGTTCGGAGCGCGGATGATACGCATTTTCGGAGGAGGATTCGGAGACCGTACCGAAGAACAGGCAGTCTCTCAGGCAATAGAGAATCTAAACAGACTGATCGAAGCCGTCGGGGGAAGGGATATTACACTGATGCTGGAAACACATGACGACTGGATCAGAACCCATTTACTGAGAAAACTTATGAAAAAGTTGAATTCTGAAAAGATCGGCATCCTCTGGGACGTGCACCATCCCTACCGACTGGAAGGCGAGGCGCCCGAAGCCTCATGGGATAACATTGGCGAATGGGTCAAATATACTCATTTCAAAGATTCGCGCATCGACAACGACAGCAAACGCGGATACCAGCTATGCCTTCCCGGCGACGGCGACATACCTTTGAAAGAAATTATTTCGCTTCTGAACAACAGCGGATATGACGGCTACCTGACTCTCGAATGGGAGAGACGTTGGCACCCGGAAATTCAGGAAGCGGATATTGCGTTTCCAAGGTATGTGTCCGTGATCCGGGAAATCCTGGGACAGATCTGACTGAGCCTGATCTTCTGATCCCGCAAGTCCCTCCCATTGGACCTGCAATCGCAATGTCCATACGTAAGAGTTCAAGATAACAGGTAATGCATGTTGCTGGTTGACCGGTAAACCGGCCGACTAAAAATAACCTCGACACCAAGGTTGCCTTTCTTGAATATACGGGTTAATCGATGCCTCATATTGACAAAAGCTCGATCTGTTAGATACCCCGAACTAACTTGTTGTCGCTTTGCGCGCTTTCTATAACATGCACATCTTAAAAGAATCGGGAGAAGAAAAAGAGACAAAAAGGGAGGCGGAACGGGCATTATACTCTAACCACCTGCCAAATGGTCAGTTAGACAGATAAGAGTCCGGATTTCTTACCAGAACTTACGTTCGTAAAGGAGCACAATAATGAAAGGAAACGATACGAATACTACACAAGAGGCGAATCGGACGATTCGCGATGCGGTTGCTCAACAGGCTGAAACACTCGCGTCGCTGGCCTTGAAGATTCATGCCCATCCGGAATTGGGGTTCGAGGAGAAAAAGGCTTGCGCTTGGCAAACCGCGTTACTGAAGCGCTGGTCGTTCGATGTTCAGACACCCTGGCTCGGGATAGAGACGGCCTATCGAGCGGACTGGGGAGAGGGTACCCATAATTTTTGTTTTATGGCGGAATACGATGCGTTGCCCGAAATCGGGCATGGGTGCGGTCATAACCTGATCTGTGCTGCCGCGCTTGGAGCGGGATTCGCGTTGTCCCGCACTCTAGTCCGGCAGAAGCTGAAGGGGCGTGTGATCGTGATGGGAACACCGGCCGAGGAATCCAAGGGTGGCAAGGTCAAGCTGGTCGCGAATGGCGGCATGAAAGACGTCAATGCAGTTATGATGGCGCATCCGTCGTGGCGTACGGTTCCGGATACGGGCTCCACAGCCATTCAGCGTTTTCGGGTTGGCTTCAAGGGACAGTCGGCACATGCCGCCGCTTCGCCGGAACTGGGCCGCAACGCGTTGGATGCGGTTATGGCCCTGTTTCATGGTGTTAACGCCTGGCGTCAGCAGCTACCGGAAACCAGCCGGGTCCACGGCATTGTCCTTGATGGCGGCGTGGTGCCGAACATTATCCCTGATTCGGCTTGTTGCGATTTCTATTTGCGTTCGCCGGACGATCGCGTCCTGCGCGACATGGCCGACCGATTCAGAAGAATGGTCGAGGGAGCCGCCCTGATGACCGATACCGAGGCGAAAATAGAGCCCTTGATGGTTCCCTACAAAGCCCGTTGGCCTAACGCGACGCTGAACCGTTTGTATATTGAAGCGGTCGATCAACTTGGCATGAAACCCCAGCAGCCGGAGCATCCCGGTCGCGGGTCCTCTGATTTTGGCGATGTATCGCAAAAATCGCCGGGCTCGCATGTTTATTTCAGCATCTCCAAAAAGACGGTTCCGGTTCATTCGGCGCAGTTTGCCAAAGCCGCAGCAAGCCGTTACGGACTCGATCAGATGCTTAAGACAGCCGAGGCCATGGCACGCGTGGGTTATCGCTATGTGACCGAACCCGAAACGCGGCGCGCGGCGCGCCGCGATTTCCTGTCCGCCAAGACAACGTGATGCAAGCAAAGGGGAGGTTGTTCAGATGCTAACAAAGGCTGCCAGGTATATTCCTTGCATTAACACTCGAATCTCCCTCTTGCTGAATACGTTGGGACACTACTGATAAAGTCTCAGGCGTTAACTTTTAAACGCTATCAATTCCTTCGTTTGCAGACGCGTCCATTCTCCCGTCAAACGCCTACCCTTTGACCAATGGGAAATTTACTTCATTACTACCAGTTCCGGATTACTCATAAGGCCACAGGGAACCAGCTGGTACTTATCCTGCCACTGATCACCCCAGCTTGTAAACTGCCCGGGGCCCGTCCAGAACGGATTTTTCTGTGTATGGTGAAGCGGGCCGTGTGAATTCCTGCGGTGCCCGAGCACTTCAAGACGAAGCTGGGCCGTATCTCCGCGGAGATAATCCGTGATATCAAGTTCGTTTGGTTCCCATGCAATGATACCGGCGCTTTGTTCATCAACGAGTATACGAACAGCTACACCACGGTAATCCGGCACACGAACAATCAGCCGTTCACCCCTTGAAAGCTTCTGACGAATTGTTCGTTCATAAGTCACTGACCCTGAATAAAATGGTAGCCCCTGCCTGCACCAGTCTCCGGGTTTCAGATATTCTGGTGCAGCGCTAACCCAGGTCCTGTCGCCTTTTATCCGGACCCCGAAATATCCCAGCAGATAAACTATCTCCAGCCCGGGATGGTCCTCTGTATAGTCACAGGTAAGGCTCAGTCTGTTCGTTCCACGCTTAAGCATGTTTACATCAAGCGGGATCTTATGAAGAGAGCAATCACACCACCAACCAGCGGCAGTGTCGGTGGACACCGAATATCCGTTTAACGATATTTCAAAAGTGCCCGGCTTTTCCAGTCCCAGGTAAACAGGCCCCGGCGGCACTGCCTTCAGATCGACATCATAGACCATGGATACGGACGTTCGCTTCGGACTGCCCCCGGGCTGTTGCGTCCATGGTTGTTTCATTCTCCCTCCCCGAAGGGGAATACCCAGGGTCTCTCGAACATCGCGATCAATTCTAAGTATATCTTTCGCTTCTCGCCAGCCGCCTGATCCTATCCTGTATGCAGGCCTGTCAAGCACAAGGCAATTATCTTCCGAAAGAATGATATCCCATGTTTTGTTCCCGAGAACTTTTCGCCGCACAGTGTTCAATTGCTTCCGCGATTTGTATCGAATTCCGGTTTTCTTTTTCGGAACAGCAAACAAACGGCTGCCCGCGGCCGGAAGCGAAGTATCAAGTGCCCAGTCGCCGCCTCGACGCCTTGCGCTTGCCTTATATATTCGTCCTGTATCGGGATCAAGTTCCAGGGGGTGTCCCTCGCATTCTGCGAATCCAATGATCCTGACATCCGGGAAAGAATCCGTTCGGTCACGCACAAGCGAGGAATCACCAAGCACGGGTTCAAACAGGTGGCGGTCGGAATGTGACGAGCCAGGCAGGGGCCTTCGCCCGGTATTACAAACAAAGAGGTAGAAGTTCTCTTTGTCTTCTCTTAGTATATGCAGCGTCTGCCGTATTTCCGCCCCCTTTCCGTCGGTAATACGAATACGACGAGCCCGGTCCTCCAACGCAACAACCAGGTCTGTACCAGAGGCGGGGGTTTTGCAACACTTCGCGGAGAATTCCGAGGGTAAACCGGACGGCAAACCGTCAACGTACCGCGGGGGGCGCCCCGCAAAAATCACGAGGCCGCCTTTTTCATGGAAGTTTTTCAACAAATCAAGTGTGGTAGCCCGTATCGTGATCATCGGCGGCACCACAACAGCAGAGTATGCAGCCTTATTAACGCGCAACACCCGATCCCCATGTCTTTTACTAATCCGGCCATGACGCGCTAGAATGTCTTCGTCACCATAATCAAAATCGATACTTTCGGCCAGAAGTGAATCCCGTAAAGCGATAAGATTCCTGTTCAGGGAATCAATTACAGAATTCTCCGTTACACCGGCTTTGCAGGCTGCCCATGCGCTTTCGACAGGAAAGATGACAAGGCAATCACGGATCTCCCTGCCTTTGCTGAGGATCGTATTAAGACGTCCGAAATAGTCCTCCACTTTGGAATAATGCTCCCACCAGGGGCTCTGGTAGAGAATGCTGGCAGGATAATCCCGTTTGGCCTGTCCTTCCATGGTGTACCA
Organism: uncultured Victivallaceae bacterium; assembly: GCA_964440205.1. GTDB lineage: Bacteria > Verrucomicrobiota > Kiritimatiellia > UBA8416 > CAYSRM01 > CAYSRM01. Next base: position 1,406 of record CAYTRK010000102.1, on the reverse strand, counting down.
TGCCAGATGCTGGCACCGCAGGTTGATTCCGAGGGCCGCCTGCCAGTCGCCAATGGCCTTATGTCCGACAAAAGGAAAGTCCCAGCCTGTACATCCATAGGTCTCGGTCAGACGCCACTTCCGAGCGAACTGCCTGGCAACCGAACTTACGCCTTTGGCCGTTTCATATTCATGACGATGCTCGGTAAGGATATCTATGCCCGGGGCCTGCATGTGTTCGTAAAAACGCATCGCGCTTCCAACAACAGAAGTTTGGCTGGAAACACTTTCTTCGGAAAGAACATGACCGGTAAAAAGTATTCCGTTGCGTTCGCACCATTCCCCAATCTGCCGCGCAAAAGCGTCGACAAAAAGAAATGTAGTGCAGTCATGGTAATGCAGACGCGCCGGAGTAACATCTTTGCCGTCAACATCGCAGAACACTTCCACAAGCCGTGGAATGATGTCATAGCCATAGCGTTTTTTGAATACCTGGGGAAGCCTTTCTGTCCACGGAATGCTCCTTCCCCCGTTTTCCGACTGCCTGAAATACCAGCCGTGATTAGGTTCATCTGTAAAAATACCGGGAACTCGTTTTCCGAAATCAGGGCCTATTTTCCTTTTATATGCTTCATGTGTTACTTCAATGAATTTGCGCACCGCATCGTGATTCATAGTATCAAGATACGTGTAGCCGTTGAACCAGCTTGTACAAGCATCGACCTGGACGCGAAAATGCAGAATAACCTCCCCAGACACGAGCTTCCGGGGTTTTCGGCCCCTCTTTATACGTTTGACGCCCGAGGCTTCACTCCCTTCTACCTTTGCAGTGAATGCGGCAATGCTTTCGGAAGTCCACCGGAATTTTCCAAGACTCGACACAGTGTCCATTACAAGGGCTTTGCGGCGATAGGCCGGGTCTTTCGTAACAAGTCCGCCGGCAGCCCCGGAAGGCCAACGGTCTTCATCGTACAACCATGCCTTCATATCCAACTTTTCGGCTTCATCAATGCAGGCTTCAACACATTGGAACCACGAGTCAGAAAGATATGGCGTATTAAGACCAACGCGCGAATGCATAAAAAAGCCACCCAGTCCCATCCGATGCATAATCCGAATCTGGCGTCGGAGTTCTTCCGGTTCCAATTCGCCGTTCCACGCCCAGAAAGGAGCGCCACGGTACATGGGTAAAGGTTTGTCAAAATTTTTGATAGCTGTCAGGTTCATAATATCTCCCGCCTTTTTCCCGCGTTCTGTCCAAAGCTGACAGACTATTTTCTGTATAAACATCCCTTTGTCAATTGGATAAATCCGTCCAGGGCTTTCTCCACCGTTTTCCTGTCCATTTCGGTCGACGACTACGGCGACGACCAGCCCGCATATCTCACAGAATTTCGTAGCGAGAGCGTGGAGAGTGCCGCTGCGGG
>CAYTRK010000101.1:0-7821 GCA_964440205.1 uncultured Victivallaceae bacterium | reverse complement strand
TTTTAAAAATCTGCTCAAAGGCGAGAAATTTAAGAATGCCGAGGTTAACGCTGGGGTGAAAACGAAGTCCGCCCTTGTACGGGCCGATTGCGCTGTTAAACTGAATTCGAAAGCCGCGGTTGATTTGGGGTACACCTTTGTCATCGACCCAGCAAACGCGAAACATGATGACACGTTCCGGTTCTGTGATGCGTTCCAGAACATGTTCTTCGCGATATCGGGTATGCCTGTCAATAACTGGCGCCAGCGATTCGAGAACTTCCCTTACCGCCTGATGAAATTCCGGCTCAGACGGATTCTGGTGTACAACCCGATCTATAACATTGTGAACATAAGTCATCATGATAATTCCCCTTCAGACATAAAAAACATATTGTATCCAATCCTATTAGGCGTCAACAGGCTGCAAAGGCTACTGCAAGCAAATCCGGCAGTCAACGATCAATCCAATATCCAGCATCAAAAAATGGTTGCTGCGGATGACCGGAAATGAGAATTGCCGGTGTGTTTCAGGAAGGGATTGCGTGCCTGGCCTGAAAGTCTTAGTATGGAGTCAAAATCTAGAGGAGAAAGGCAAGATGATATTTAGAGATAAGATTTATGCGGGTTATGTGACCGGCGTCATCGCCGTGAGTGCGGCGATATGCGCTTCGGCTTCGCCAGTTGACGATGCGGATGATGTCGAGGGGAAGCTGATAGACGGGCTCGTGGCGCAGGTTAATGAAAGTTACATTACTGTCAGCGATGTGCTGGCTCAACTTGAGCCATTGCGGAATCGAATGGCTCGTCTTCACAACGGGCGTGAGCTTGAGGAAGAGTTAAAGAAGGCCTTCAAGCAAGTTACCGAAGAGCTGATTGCCAGGGAGCTTGTGCTTGATGCCTATGCCGGGCAGGAAAGGCAGTTGCCGGAGGTCATTATTGACGAGCGGACTGAGGAGATTATACGAGAAGTATTTGATGGCGATCGCAACGAGCTGATGGATGAGCTTGCTGCCGCCCGTATGACTTATGAGCAATGGCGCGAAAAGGTCCGGGACGAAATGGTGATTTCATTTATGAAAAGAGTGAGGATAGATAGCAACATCAATGTTTCTCCCCTCGATGTGGAAGAGTTCTACGAGCAGAACAGGGAACAGTTCAGGAAGGAGCGCAGGGTCAATGTCAGCATGATATTGCTGCAGAGCGGAGAAGAGGAGTCGCTCGACTCAAGAATTGAGACTGTCAAAGAAGTCATCCAGGGCGGGCGGAGTTTTGCGGAAGTTGCCAGGGAATATTCGGACGGAAGTAAAGCTGACAGAGGAGGGGACTGGGGATGGGTTGAGCTTGAGAACCTGAGAAAAGAGCTGCAATCTGCTATAGAGGAGCTTAAACCCGGAGAAGTAAGCGATCCGGTACATCTGGGACAAGCCGCCTTTTTTGTGAAGCTTAAGGAGTTAAAAGGCGGCGAGCAGCTTTCACTTCCTGAGGTGCGCGATGAGATCAGCCAGCGGATCGAGGGGCAGAAGAGGGAGAGACTCTACGACACATGGATTTCTGCGCTAAAGGAGAAGGCGGTAATTAAGAAGTGGAATGTCAGCCTTTTCTGACTGTTTATGATGCGTCTTTCTGAAGTTCGAAGCACACTTAAGAGCATGGATTTTCATCCGAGCCGGAAGCTCGGGCAGAATTTCCTTATTGACGGCAATGTTCTTGGGATACTGACAGATGCCCTTGATGTTGGCGCGGGTGATAATATACTCGAGATAGGTCCTGGACTTGGAGCTGCAACCGGGCGACTCCTTGGCAGCGGGGGCAGCGTTACGGCGGTAGAAAAGGACCATGCCCTGTATCGTTTTCTCAAAGAACATTTTGAGGGGGCAGCAAATCTTGAGCTTATCAATGCTGACGTTTTGGACCTGAATCTCGGGAGCCTGCTTTGTGAAAGACGGATTCAGAAGGTTTTCTCCAATCTTCCTTATTCTGTCGGGTCCCGTATCCTGGTGGAACTTGTAAAGCTCGACAGTCCGCCGTCGGACATGGTTGTGACCGTCCAGAGTGAAGTTGCGGAGAGAATGGGCGCCGGCCCTTCGAAAAAGGGCAGATGCGTTCTGAGTATTCTGGTTCAGTCTGTGTATCATGTCCGGCTTGTCAGGAAAATCAGCCCGGCATGTTTCTGGCCGAAGCCGGAAGTTGAATCTGCAATAGTATACCTGAGCCGCGGACCCGACCTGTTTGGGGGACGGGCGGCAAAGAGCGATTTTATTAAGCTCAGCAAGATGATATTCCGGCACAGGCGTAAGCAGATGGCATCGATACTGCGCAGATGCCTGCCGGGCAGCGAACAATATGCGGAGAAGGTTGAAGGCATACTCCAGGATTGCGAGATTGATCCGCAGGCGCGTCCCGGAGATTTGTCACTTGAGCAATGGATACTCTTGACTTCTCGGCTTAAGGGGTTTGAATCTTCCTGAGTGCCGACGGAGAAAAGGGGGAGCGTGCGGAATATTCAATGATGAAGAAGGGGGACATTAGAACTTGGGAGGCTGGGTTAACACCGCTATGTGCTGCCCCGGGTTGATAAAGCGCAAGATTCAGAGAGGGACCGGTAAATGGGTCAGAATACAACTCCTATGATGCGTCAGTATATGCGCATTCGCGAAAAGATGCCCGATAATGTGGTTCTTCTTTTCCGTCTCGGGGATTTTTACGAGATGTTTTTTGAGGATGCGAGGCGGGCGGCGCCTATACTCGATGTGGCTTTGACTAAACGCAATAATGTGCCGATGTGCGGGGTCCCTTATCATTCCGTTGACAGCTATCTGTCGAGGCTGTTGAAGGCGGGAGTCAAGGTGGCCGTATGCGAGCAGGTTGAGGATGCTTCGTCCGCCAAAGGAATTGTCAGGAGGGAAGTCACAAGGGTCATAACCCCTGGCACGGCTACGGAAGAGGGGGTTCTTGAGGCTAAGCGCAACAACTACCTGGCAACGGTTTGTGAGCTGAAGGGTATGCATGGTCTGGTTATGCTTGATCTTTCCACTGGGGCTTTCTGGGGGGAAGAGGTGAAACGGGAGTTGCTTGTTGAGGAGCTCAAGCGATATGCGCCGAGCGAATGTGTTGTACCGTCACAACAGGCGGGAATATTCGGGGAAACGGGCAGCGAATTCAGTCTTGAAGTGACTGAATGCGACGACTGGGTCTTTGATCTGGAAGCTTCCAGGGAAAGATTAACGCGACATTTCGGGGTTCATTCTCTTGACGGGTTCGGATGCGAAGGCAAGCCAGCTATAGTTGCGGCGGCGGGGGGAGCGTTGCATTATGTTCGGGAAGACCTGTGTAGGCAGGTCGGTCACATCCGTAATTTCCGGGTGCTGGACAACCGGGGATGTCTCGTTCTGGACGAAGCTACTTGCTCTAATCTTGAACTTGCATCTTTCCCTGGGAGGAAGATTCCGATGAGTCTTCTGGATGTTCTTGATGCTACGGGAACCGCCATGGGGGGGCGGATGCTGCGGAACTGGCTTTTGCGTCCATTAGCTTCGATAGAGGGTATTAGGGCTCGCCACGAAGCGGTGGATCTGATTCAGAAGGACAGGTTTCTGCTCCACGACATTCGTTCGGCGCTTGGCAATGTGAGGGATATCGAACGGCTTATCGCCAAAATCGCGGAAGGGAGGGGAAATGCGAGGGATCTCCGTTCGCTGGGCCAGTCCCTGTCTTTTATGCCCGGGATCCGACAGCTTATTTCGAAGGCGTCCTGTCGGTTGTTGAAGGAGCTGGAAAATGCGATCTGCGAACTGCCGGATCTGGTTGATCTTATTGACAGGGCCATAGATCCGGAGCCATCGGCGTTGTTGAAAGAAGGTGGTATAATTCGCGGTGGATACAATTCGGAACTTGATGAGCTTAGAGACGCATCATCGCAGGGCAAGCAGTGGCTTGCCGAATTCCAGACTTCCGAGCAGAAGAAGACCGGGATAAAGAACCTGAAGGTCAGACACAACAAGGTGTTTGGTTATTACATAGAGGTCTCAAAAGGCCAGCTTGACAACGTTCCGGACTGTTATGCGCGCAAGCAGACTCTTGTCAATGCTGAGAGATATATTACCCCGGAACTTAAGGATTACGAGAACAGGGTTATCGGCGCACAGGAAAGGAGCAAGGAGCTGGAGTACCATCTCTTTCTTGATGTGCGGGAAGCTGCTGTAAAGGAGACCTTGCCTGTACAGCAAACGGCCGGGTCCATTGCAAAGCTTGACGTGCTGGTTTCTCTGGCCGACAGGGCCTCCGTCTGCGGGTATGTGAGACCGGAGATCGATGATTCTGACAGGATAGATATAAGGGAAAGCAGGCATCCGGTAGTGGAGCGGATGTCCGAAACGGAGGCGTTTATACCCAATGACGTCAAGCTTGACAGGCAGTCTAACCAGCTCCTGATCATTACAGGGCCAAACATGGCTGGAAAGTCCACGTATATTCGCCAGGTTGCCTTGAATGTTATTATGGCGCAGATGGGTTCTTTTGTTCCGGCTTCTTCGGCAAAGATTGGTATTGTTGACAAGGTCTTCACCCGTGTGGGCGCGAGCGATGATTTAGCCAGAGGCCGGAGCACTTTCATGGTAGAGATGCAGGAGACCGCAAATATTCTGAATAACGCGACCCCCCGGAGTCTTATCGTGCTTGATGAGATCGGGAGGGGTACCAGTACTTTTGACGGCATAAGCATAGCCTGGGCAGTGGCGGAGTACCTTCACAACAATGAAGAGACGAAGGCGAGGACTGTATTCGCCACGCATTATCACGAACTGACTGACCTGGCCGTTGAGATGAAGGGTGTTAAGAATTACAACGTTCTGATAAAGGAAAAGGATGATGAGATTGTTTTCTTGCGGAAGATAGCCGCCGGGGGTTCTGATAAAAGCTATGGTATCCATGTTGCCCGCCTGGCCGGCATGCCGGAAAAGGTTATACAGAGATCCCGGGAAATACTTGGAAATCTTGAAGAGGGTGAGTTAGGGGAAACCGGCGCGCCGAAGATTGCCAGGCGGCGGTCGTCGCGGAAGAAGGATGATTCCGATCAGATGACTCTGCTATGAAGTCTGCTATGTGGTATCGACTGATTTTCGCAGAGACGGCCAGTACCTCCTGGTATAGATGTAAACTGACACGCCGTTGACTATGAATACCAAAGCTTCTATCGGGTACAGGGCCATATCCGGGATGAACTGCAGGGGCGAGGCTTCGATGAAATAAATAATGCAGATTGCGGGAAAGTTCAGCATTGTCCTGAGTTTGCCTGCCCAATTAGCTTTTCCACTCACGTTATCTGCGGCTCCGATGGAACGCAGAAACGTTACCCACAGGTCGCGAGACAGAAGAAAGACGGTCAGAACGACCAGTACTACGCCGTGCGTTATATTTTCATTAAAAGTTGCGACAAAGACCAGCAGAGGCAGCGTAGTGATGTAGAAGAACTTGTCGATCAGTGGATCCGCATGGGCCCCGAAAGTTGTTTCCACTTCGAAGCGCCTTGCGAAGTAGCCGTCCAGCAGGTCTGTTATTGCCGATACGGCAAGCGACACAAAAGAGACCCAGAAGATCCAGGGGCGCGGATGAAACTCGAAAAGCAGCGCCCCGGCCAGAAACGCCAGTACGAGGGGAAACCTCACCACTGTAAGAAGGGTTACGAAGCCCAGTTTGTAGTGACGTTGCATGATGCCTGGTCAGTTAGTCACGACTGCTGTTCGCCAAGCTGATATCTGAGGAAACGGCGGATCGTAATGCTGTCGTCGATTTCTTTGCTTTTCGATTCAATCAACTGCGTTATCGACATTTTCGGTTCTTTGACGAAACCCTGTTGAAGCAGGCAGATTTCTTCAAAGAATTTGCCTATCTTGCCTTCGACGATTTTGTCGATGATATTTTCCGGCTTATCTTTGACTTGTTCCGCGTAGATCTTACGTTCCGAGTCAAGGACATCCTGAGCCACTTCGTCCGGTTTCAGGTACTGCGGGTTCGCCGCAGCTACATGCAGCGTGAGGTCCTTGACAAGGTCGTTAAAAATCGGAGACGACACTGAATCTTCTTTTGTGCAACCGACCTCAATGAGGACTCCGACTTTGCCGCCAAGGTGAATATAAGAAGCCAGTTTGCCGGTTTCATGGAGCGTAAAAGTCTGATAACGTTTAAGCACGATGTTTTCGCCCAGTTCCGTTATCTTTGCTGTAATTTCGTCTTTGATTTCCTCTTTCAGGTCGCCTTCAGTGGCGCATGCCTGATTGCTCAGTTCGTTGACAAATTGGCGAAACACTTCGTTTTTTGCGACAAAATCGGTTTCGCAATTCACTTCAATGAGGGAACCGGTTTTGCCGTCCTCGGTGATTGCGGACCCGATTAGTCCCTGGTTTGCAGAACGGGACGCCTTTTTAGCTGCTATGGCTACGCCCCTTTGCCGCAATATAGTTGTGGCCTGTTCGGCGTTGCCCTGGGCTTCCTGCAATGCCTTTTTGCACTCCATCATGCTTACTCCGGTAGCATCGCGGAGTTCCTTTACCAGTTTTGCTGTTATTTCAGCCATTTTTTCATTCTCCTTGAATTTTCAGTTATATGGTTTTTACGGTTAAATTTACGGAAGACGTTGCATGTACTGCAGGCAACCCGTGGCTTAGACCGTCTGTTTTTCCTGCTCGGGCTCTTTTGCGGACGAAGAAGTGCCGCCGGTTTGAGCTTCGGGCGCTTTTTCCTGTGCGGGTTCGCTGTCGGGTTCGGGTGTTTCCGTTGTTTTCTGAGGCTGCTGATGTGCCTTGGCTTTCGCTTTTTCTTCCTGCTCTCTGCTAGCCTTTGCTTCCATTTCCGCTTCTGCCGCGATTCTTGCGTAGTCGGCCGAAGCCTTTACTACGGTATCGGCGACAAGTCCGGTGATAAGGCGGATTGCCCTGATGGCGTCATCGTTCCCGGGTATCGGGTAATCAACCGGTGACGGGTCGCAGTTGGTGTCAACCATAGCTACCACCGGAATATTGAGGCGGTTGGCTTCGGCAACCGCAATAGATTCTTTGGCTATATCGACCACAAACATGATGCCGGGAAGTTCAGTCATGCCGGCAATACCGGTAAGGTTCCGGTGAAGCTTATCAAGTTCGTTATGCAACCTTGAGGCTTCCTTCTTGCTGAGTTTGTCCAGTTCGCCGGACTGTTCCATGCGATCCAGTTCCAACATTCGGTTGACGCTGTTTCGGATGGTTTTGTTGTTGGTAAGAATTCCGCCGAGCCAGCGATGTGTCACGTAATGCTGTCCGCATTTTTCCGCAGCTTCTTTAACAGCATCCTGAGCCTGCTTTTTGGTTCCTACGAAAAGCAATGAGCGTCCGCGTGAAGCTGCGTCATAAATGAAGTTCAGGGCCTCCTTCAGGCATGTCAGGCTTTTTGCCAGGTCGATGATGTGAATACCGCTGCGCTTATCGAAGATATATTTCTTCATCTTCGGATTCCAGCGTTTCGTCTGGTGTCCGAAGTGCAGGCCAGCTTCGAGCAATGTTTTTATATTTACTTCCTGTTCAGTTTCTTCTGTAACGGGCATATACCCTCTCCTTTAATTAAGGCCGTTTCCCGAGTTGTTTTCGGAAAGAGCGGCAATCCGCTTTGATCTCCCCGGAGACAGGGGGATACTCGCTTCCGTTCCTGACGGCGCGGCAGAATTGCTCTGCTGCGAGGCCGGAACCCGACAAAGGCTGAAACTATATCACGTATCGACCCTCATACAAGAGAAAAAACACGTTTCCGGTAATTCTCCCACGGGTGTGCGGTTTTCCATATCGGGTGTCGCGTATAGGGAAATCGGTTGAC
>CAYTRK010000100.1:0-7860 GCA_964440205.1 uncultured Victivallaceae bacterium | reverse complement strand
CAGCCAAGTTTATGTACTGAAGCTGGATCCAGCCAGGGCCGACCTCAACGTCCTGCAGGCCGCAGGGTCAGACCGAGAAACGAGAAAATAGCTTAGCAATTCTCATATGCCACCCTGCTGCAGCCGGACATAAACATTCTAACAGCTTTATCAGGTCACGAAAAGCTCCCGACTGGCAAAGTTGGAATCGCTAGTGAGATTCACGCCCAGGCGGCGAAGTCCGGCTTCGTCACCTGGTGTGGGCATGTGCGTTAAATGAATTTCGCAGCCTCGCAACTTGCCCAGTTTTTCTATCGCGACCTTGGCAGAAGGATTGTGCGGGGAACTGATCGCAAGCGCAATCAGGGTCTCATCAAGACTCAAGCTGGCGTTACGCGATTCCAGTACTTCATGTTTCATATGGGCAATAGATTCGATAACCCCGGAAGACAGTAAAGGAATTTCACGCGGTATTCCCGCAAGATATTTTGTGACGTTGAGAATAACACTGGAAGCCGCATGCATCAGCGGTGAATTGCGTCCTGTGATCAGAGAACCGTCTGCGAGTTCCACCGCGGCGCCGCAAAATATTCCATGATGTCCCTTTCCTGCCGCATATTGCGCTTTTTCCGCAGCCTCTCTTGCCGGACTGACCACGCTGCGATGTTCCGGTTCAAGATCGTTTGCTTCCATTATTCTCTCAATTCGGTCTACAGTGTCTCTGGTGGCAAAACCCATGGCGTATTCGCAATGGTAACGGAAATAACGGCGAATAATTTCCTGTATTGCCGCTTTTCTGACAACTTGATCATTGCTGATTGCAAATCCCGCGCGATTCACGCCCATATCTGTCGGTGACTGATAACGGACGCTGTCGCCGCCGATTCTTTCAAGTATCCGTTTCAGAAGCGGGAAAGCTTCAACGTCGCGATTATAATTAACTGCGGCTTCACCGTGTGCCTCCAGATGATGAGAATCAATCAGGTTGAAGTCACCTATATCACTGGTTGCAGCCTCGTAGGCCACGTTCACCGGATGTTTGAGAGACAGGTTCCAGATCGGAAAGGTTTCAAACTTGGCATAGCCTGCTGTTGCGCCTCTTTTGTGATCGTGATAAAGCTGAGAGAGACAGGTAGCCATTTTTCCGCTGCCCGGCCCGGGACCGGTAACTACCACAATAGGCCTGGTAGTTTCGATATATTCGTTTGCACCGTACCCTTGGTCGCTGACAATCAGGTCCAGATTTGCGGGGTATCCTTTTATGGGCGAGTGAGTAAAAGTGCGGATACCGTGACGTTCCAGCCGTCGGATGAACTGGCTGGCAGATGGCTGATCCTCATAACGGGTAATTACTACTCCAGCAACCTGCAGGTCCCAGTCGCGTATATCATCAATCAGCTTTAACGCATCCACGTCATAGGTGATGCCGAAATCCGCACGCACCTTTTTGCGTTCAATATCACCTGCATGAATGCATAGAAGAATATCGGCACGATCCTTTATCTTATGAAGGAGACGCATTTTGACATTAGGATCGAAACCAGGCAGCACGCGCGCTGCATGCATATCGAAAAGAAGTTTCCCCCCGAATTCAAGGTATAGCTTGTCTCCGAACTGTTGTGCCCGTTCTATGATTGCCTGGCGCTGCTCGTTGAGGTATTTCTCGTCATCAAAGCCGATTTCTTTCATTTAATCCTTCTTATGGGTAGAATGCATTTCTCTTTATTGTAACGGCGCAAATGGCACCGTCAAACTTTTGCAACAACATCAATGTCCCGTCAAGCATTCTATCGGGGTCGGATTCAGTAAGGCGCTGAAATTGGTAGTCTTTCTTTACGGCTTGTCTTTTGTCAGCATAATTTTGCCTTCTCGGCGAAAGGCTACTCAGGACAATCTCGCCTACACCTTCTTCGCCGGTCACATTATCTCAATACGAAATTCCGTGAGATATGCGGGGTACATGCTTTCAGTACCCACAGATTCTGAGGAAGACCTATTTTTCTCAACCCCAATGCACAAGCTCTTTTTTGCTGTTATGCTATCAAGCACAAAGGCGCCATCGGAGCGATAATCGTTTTAAAAAGCCCTTTACCAAAGAAACAACATACCGTATGCTTTTTACTCAATTAAACGGAAAAAGGCTGAATTGAAAAACTTTTACAGCAAGGATTAATTTCGATATTAATACGACTGAACAACCTAATATCCTGTTTTTTTTCAGCGACCAGCAACGATGGGATTCCTGCGGATGCTATGGGCAGCCTCTGAAAACAACACCAAACCTCGACCGGATGGCAAGCGAAGGAGTACGTTTCGAAAACGCATTTACATGCCAGCCTGTCTGCGGCCCAGCTCGCGCATGTCTCCAGACCGGAAAATACGCCACCGAAGTGGGGTGCCATACCAACCACAAACTCCTGCCGCTGGACCAGAAGACTATAGCCAACCACCTTTCAGAACACGGCTACGATACCGCCTATATCGGAAAGTGGCACCTGGCCTCTTGCGGTCCGAAGGAGGGTCCCGACAACTTCAGAGTACGCCCCGTACCAATTGACAGAAGGGGCGGGTACGATTACTGGCTCGCCTCAGACACCCTTGAATTCACCTCGCACAGTTACGACGGTCACATGTTTGACAATGAAGGAAACCAGAGATTTTTTCCCGAAGGACGCTACAGGGCGGACGCCCAGACCGACTGGGTAATAGAATATTTACAGAACAGACAAAGCACAAAACCTTTCTTCCTGTTCGTCTCTTATATAGAACCGCACCATCAGAACGACCACAATCATTACGAAGGGCCGAATGGCTCCAGAGAGATGTTTAAGGATTTCACCGTACCCGGCGATCTCGCCGATACAGATGGGGACTGGCGGGAAGAATACCCGGATTATCTCGGATGCGTTCATAGCCTGGACACAAATCTGGGGAGAATCCAGGATTGTATCGAAGAACTCGGCCTCGATAAAAATACACTGGTTATCTATACAAGCGACCATGGCTCTCACTTTCGCACTCGCAATAAGGAATACAAAAGATCCTGCCATGATGGGTGCGTGCGTATTCCGCTTGTCATAAATGGGCCGGGCTTCAAAGGCGGGAAGCGCCACACAGAAATCGCCAGCCTCATCGATCTGCCGCCAACACTGCTCAACGCAGCAGGCATTCACCCGCAGGAGCATATTACCATCTACAACTCTATACGAGGCAGACGCCTGCAGGAACTGCTCGGCCCTCGCCCTTCCGATTGGCCCGAAGAGGCGTTCATCCAGATAAGCGAAAGCCATTGCGGCCGTGCCATCAGAACCAGTAAGTGGAAATACAGCGTCCGCGCGCCTGACAAAACCGGGAGCGAACCTTCAAGTGAAGTTTATGAAGAAGATTTTCTATACGATCTCGAAACCGATCCACATGAACGAAACAATCTGGTCAGCGACCCGGGGTATGCGAAGATCAGGAAAAAACTGTCCAAGCGGCTCAAGCAGCGAATGATCCAGGCAAACGAAAACGAACCTGAAATAATCCCGAAACAATCGGTCTCCAAATAATCCCCCCCTGGCCGCAAATCCCCTGTAGGAGCCGATCCCCTGATCGGCGAAATTCGGCGAACAGGGTTCGCCTCCTACATCCTGCAACCTACCGTGACCAGCCGTGCCCGACGCGCCCGGCAACATAAGCAGATTGTTCCTCTGTGTGGTATGAACTGCGCACCAAAGGAGCGGAAACCACAACCTCGAACCCTATTGCCAGTCCTCTTTTACGGTACTCGTCAAACAACTCAGGTTCTACATACCTGTCCACAGAAAGATGCTCTTTACTGGGCTGCAGGTACTGCCCGATATATAGAATCTCGCATCCCGTGTCGGCAGCATCTCCCATCAACTCATAAATCTCCTCGTCAGTCTCGCCAAGCCCGACCATGATCCCGGTCTTGGTTACCATCCGCTTTTCCACTGACCATCGGAGCACGTTCAAAGATTGTTCGTAGTCGGCTTCCGGCCTCACTGCCCCGTAGATCCTCTTCACGGTCTCCAGATTATGCCCGAAAACTTCCGGACACCGAGATGCAACAACATCAAAGGACTTACGGCTTCCTTTGAAATCGGGAACAAGAACCTCCACCTGGATTGACGGATTTTTCTCGCGGATGCATCGGATGGTATCCGCCCAGATCCCCGCCCCGCCGTCAGGCAGATCATCGCGGGTTACCGAGGTAATAACAACTTCCTTAAGGCCCATTGCTGATACGGCCTCAGCCACCCGAACAGGTTCATCCTCGTCGCAGCCATGAGGCTCGCCTGAACCAACACTACAGAAACGGCACGAACGCGAACACGTCTCGCCAAGAATCATCAGCGTAGCTCTACCATGATTCCAGCATTCGCCCATGTTAGGGCACATAGCTTCCTTGCAAACGGTATGCAGTTTACCGCTATCAACAATTCCTTTGAGCCTGGAATAATTCTCGCCAGAAGGCAGTCTGACTCTCAGCCACTGCGGTTTTCTCTTCATGTAATACTCTCAAAAGGAACTGTATTCATCAGCTTCTTCTTCCGACTCAGAATCAGCCTTTCGATCTTTTTTCTTGAAAAGCCCGGCAAAAAAAGCGCCCATGCGCTTGAAAAACTTCCCTACTTTTTTCTTGAATCCCGGACTCTTGAGCTTCTCGAGCCTGATGTACCCGGCGAGCACTTCCTCGGGCGTGAAGTCCTTCCGATGCACATTTTCCTCCAGTTCCATCTGCAGTTTCTCAACGTCGGAATCACGGTCAACATATTCGGCCTCAATACTGTGCCATCCAAGCTCCCTTGCGGCAGTCAGTCTTCTATACCCTGAAATAAGCTCATTCTTACGGGTCAACACCAGGGGACTCAGCTGCCCTATCTCCTGCAAACTCTTTTTCAACGAATCTATATTGCCAAGCTCTTTACGAACCCTGTCATTGACCACCACCGAATCTATTCCCACCTGCATAACCATCTCCTGCTGTTTTTAAAATGCTCCGTTTCACTCAACATCAAAATCGAAGTAACTCGCAGCGTTACTGTAACAAATACCCCTGACCATGTTGCCTACCATTTCCATATCATCGGGCACAAGCCCGTTTTTCATATCTTCCCCGAGAATATTGCAGAGAATCCGCCTGAAATACTCATGGCGCGGGTAACTCAAAAACGACCTGCTGTCTGTAAGCATTCCGACAAACCGGCTCAAAAGCCCCATCTGCGATAGATTCTCGATCTGCCGCTCAATGCCGTCCTTCTGGTCCATGAACCACCAGCCGCTGCCGAACTGCATCTTGCCGGGAACTGATGAACCCTGAAAGTTCCCTATCATCGTAGCAATGACTGCGTTGTCACGAGGATTCAGATTATACAAAATGGTTCTCGACAGCCTGCCCGCAGAATCAAGCCAGTCCAGCATGCGGGCCAACGGTTCGGCTATTCGTTGGTCCCCTATTGAATCGAAACCTGTGTCGGGACCAAGTTGCCTGGACATCCTCGTGTTGTTCTGACGCATGGCGCTCATATGATACTGCTGCACCCAGCCCTTTTCCGCGTTCATCACGCAGAGTTCATAAAGCATTGCTGAAGCAAATTTCTGAGCGTCCTCGCGGGATATATCTTTTCCGGATCGCAAATTGTCAAAAATATTTTCGATCTCTTTTCCAGTATATTCTTCGGCGAACGGCGCCTCCATTCCGTGGTCCGAAAGACGACAACCGTTTTCATGAAAATAATCATGTCGCTTTCTGAGCGCAGCAAGATAAGTGTCGAATGTGCCTATATCCATGTTCGCGGACTTCTCAAGCTCCTCAAGCCATGCCGTAAACGCTCCGGCATCGTTCACCGTCATAGCCTTATCAGGCCGCCACGCGGGCAGAACCACAATGTCAAAAGATTCATCCTGCGCTATCATCTTGTGATACAACAGATCGTCGGTCGGATTATCAGTAGTACACGCAGCTGCAACATTGGATTGTTGCATCAACCCACGCGCACAGAAACCATCTTCTGCTATCCGCTCGTTGCAGACATTCCAGATTTTTTCCTCAGTGTGAGGAGAAAGAAGATCGTCAACCCCGAAATAACGCTTAAGTTCAAGGTGGGTCCAGTGATACAACGGATTGCGCAGAAGATAAGGCATCGTCTCCGCCCACTTGCTGAATTTTTCCCTGTCAGAAACATCGCCGGTTATCTGCTGTTCGTCAATCCCGTTGCTGCGCATCGCGCGCCACTTGTAATGGTCTCCATAAAGCCATATCTGAGCAATATTCTCCCATCGCCTGTTTTTCGCTATTTCCTCGGGTTTCAAATGACAGTGGTAATCGATTATCGGCATATCTTCCGCATACTCATGATAAAGCTCTGCTGCCTCATCACTCGTCAACAAGAAATCATCATTAATAAAACTCATGCGTCCTCTTCCTTTTTTCGCGCTGCCTTGCGTAACTGGCAGTCTCTCAGCCTGTCTCTATCCCGAACAACGGAACCATGTGCCTGTCAAAAATGTTCTGTGTCACATTGCCCGCAATGCTCTCCTCGAATTCCTCCAGAGCGTCAAAATAATCTTCGCCCATTTCCGCCGCTATTTTGTATGCCACATGCAATAACTGACGGAAGTTTGGATTGTAATCCTTACAGTCCTGATCATGCCTTAAAGCCAGGGCAAACTCCTCGCCGCTCCAGCCCCCTACATCTTCAAGGTCCGGCAGGCTGGACCGATCAATATCAATGACAGGCGCGTATGGCTCGCACAGTTCTTCGTATCGTTTGAGACTCTGAGCGTAAACCTGCTTGGCAACCGCCAGTCCTCTTCCTTCCGCTTCCGCAAGGCCTATCAACTCTTCCAGCCATGTGGTGCCGGCTGTCTTGAGATGCAGCCCCGCATCATGCTTCCTGAGCGCCTTCTGCATGGGTTCATAAATAGAAAATTTATCGCTTCCCGAATGCACACTGAGTTTCAGATTTTCAGGCAAACGAAACTCCCTGACAGCATAAGATATTACTGAAATGTCATTGTCAAACTCGGAGGCAAATACCCTGACGTCCCCCACGTAATCTACGCCTTTATTGAAACGACCGGTAAATTTTGGCGCTATCGTCTGAGCCGGAATCCCTTCCTGTGATATCGCGGCCAGAATAAAAAACATCTCAAGCGGAGTCTGGGCGGCTTCAGCCTCGTCCATGGAAACTTCAACCACAAAATTGCCGCGGCCCTTTCGATTCTCTATATGCCGGTAGATCCTGCCCGCCTGTTTCACCGCCCCAAGAAAAGTGTCGGCAATCTTCCTGATTTCATCCTCAGTTACCTCAAACTGCTCGCTGATGCCGGGTATTTCCAGATTGCCGGTGTATTTTCCGCAATAATCAACAAACCGATCCACATCTCCATGATCTGTACGCTGGCCAATACATTCCGCAACGTCGAGAGTGAAAAAATCGCTGGCCTCGATAAACAGGTCAACGTTCCCCAGCCCTATGTGATCAGCGTCGACGAAATAGGCTCTATCCCATGACAATGCATCGGTTACACCGTCGGCTTCTGCCCGGACCGCGCCAGGTCCGGTGCCGATAATTTCATGCTCCCGGTGCGATTTGTTCCATACCGGAACAACGGATACACCGGCCTTCAGCGCTTTCCTGAAAGCTTCAAGTTGCGCCTTCCCCTGCTTTCCAAACCTGTCACCGACCCCGAACGTATATTTCTCTAGCTTCATATTGAGTGATACCCTTTCTGATTATTGTTAATGGCGAATCAATATCATATCGGCAACATCCAATACCTTCAATCACATTCCACATCCCACATCCCACGTTCTACATTCTACATCCCACACTCTCCCCCTCCCCCCTTCATCATTGAATATTCCGTATT
>CAYTRK010000099.1:0-7944 GCA_964440205.1 uncultured Victivallaceae bacterium | reverse complement strand
TCGTGTAAGTCGCGGTTGAATGTTTGCTTCTGGCAGATAATGGTAACCTGGCTAAGGCTCCATAGCGCGGGGCCAGGGGCTGGGATTGTGATTTGGAGTTCGCCGGTCTTGACCGGGTCCAGCCATACGGTTTTTCGTCTGAGTCCAGCCACATAGACTGGGTGGCCGTTTTCAAAGACAAATTTATCCAGTGTTTCCGGTTGAAAAGAGCGAACCGTGACCCATTTGCCTTTTTTGAGTGCAGCAATTTCCAATGGGGGGTTGCGGTTGCCTCGAACATGCCGGAAATTAAACTCGAGGCCCTTAATCAGTTTTTCCGACTCAATTTTCAGCCTCATTTCAATTCGTGTGACGTCAGGGCTGTCAAAAATGCCGCTTTCCAGAGGAAATGTCGTGGCGATTGTTTCGCCTTCGTTTGAGACCTGTTTAACTGTCGCACCTGAGGGGGCAACCGTTTTCGCATTCTGGTGGGGCGATATGAAGTTATAATAGACGTTGAAATGCCCGCATGTTTCTTTCTTTGATTCCACGTTCATGGTTCTCATATGCCGTTCAAATATCGACGGTTTGAGGAACCTGATTTTGTCGGTTAGCACGAAAGCCACATTTGTGGCCGAATCAACATCTTTCTTGTAGGGGGTCGGCCAGTACGGAAAACGTTCGTTGAAAGGCTGACTGAAAAGTATTTTCTGATCAGTGGTGAAATTGAACCGGTAGGCTGCCCAGTATGAGGCATAACAATGCTTGATGCCTTTCTTTTCAAGAAAACTGATGGCGGGTTTCAGTGAGGGAAGGTTGGCTTCTTCAAGGGCGAAGTCTTTGGTCTGCCATTTTTTCATGACGCCGAAGGTTGCGGGGATATTCCAGGCTGAGATCAGGATTGCAACAGTCGCAACAATACATCGCACGGTCCTGCTGCTCCTGAGCGCAAGGAATCCTGCGATGAACGGCATTGAGAATACGAACGGGAGCAGGTACCTGTAGCTGTGCGAGAGCGAGCGTGTGTTGGCAACGAAAGCGGCCACTGAGAGCCATGCAACTCCGACGCAGAGGTCGAGCGGAGTAAGAAAAGGCCATTTTTTTTGCCATGATCGGCGAACTGCGTCGATAGCGCATCTGATAGTCGCCAGAATTACAAACAGTACCTGAAGCCAAGTCATAAATGGCACAGCGCCTTGAATCAATGCGTAGCGGTCCCCGGATCCCGGGCGGAAGGGTGGCCACACGCCAATGGCGCCCGACAGGGTGTTGTTAATTGTAGAAGGCAACATTTTTAATGCGTCGCTGAGTTCGCGCCTGCCGGTTACAGCAGCGTTTGCCTCGGGAAATTTGATTTGCCCTATGATGAAGGGCAGAAGTCCGATAGCCATAAAGGCCATGAATACCGGAGCGGATTTGAGTGTCTTGCGCGGGGAATCCGACAGGATGCAGAACATAGCGACCATGGCGATAACAGGCACCCCAAGCATGTGGGAACTGAAAGTCAAGCCTGAGATAAATCCCGCCGCGCCGATCCAGAGCAGGGGACGCTTATTTGTGGTGCGGCCAAGGACAGCGGCGAGAATGGCTGCGTGCCAGAAAAAAATGGACGAAGCGTGGCAGGGCAATATGTAGCAGAGCTGAATTATCAGGATAAACACAGACGGGAACATCAGCATCAGAACTCCGGGCCAGTTTCTGCGAAGTCCTCCGTGTTTCTTGAATATCAGCGCCCCGAGAGCAAGCGCCGCCAGGCAAAGAGCAAAGGCGTGCATTCTGGCGGTAAAAACATTTCTGGGCAGCAGATTCACAATCGGGGCCAGCATGTACGATTCGATGGGGAACTGGTACGGGTTGGCCAGAACAAAGAGATTCATATCGCCGGAAGCTATACGTTTGGCTTGAAGAGTTATAAGAGCCTCGTCGGCAATGACCGGGAGATTCAGTATCCCGATCACAAAAACCCAAATCCTGATGCCTACGGCTACGGTTAGAAGGACGGCAAATGCAGCCAGAAGCTTACCGTCGCTATGGTTGATGCGCATTTTGTTTCGCAAGCTTTTGATCATGTTGTTCCTTGAAGTTCGGATCAGCACAATGCTGTCAATCCGTGCGGCCTTTTAACTTTTCTTTCGATATTATTAACAGAAGTCCTCCCGGTAGCAATCCGGCTATTGTAACGACGTGGCTCAGCAACGACGCTGAAACCGAGATTTCGGCGGCTATGCCAACCGACGCAAAGAAATACACAAAAGCCCCTTCCTTGATACCTATGCCAAGGAATGGCGAGAGAGGAAGCATTGTAATAAGAATGATGATCGGAACAAGAGCAAGTTCAACAACAAGCGTAACCTCGGCTGACAAAGCCAGGAAAAGAAAATGGATTTGCAACACTCTCACTACCTGAACCATCAGGTTGAGCATGATGACAAGACTCGTAAGTCCGCGGTTTAATAGGGGGCCCGCAAGCGCGGCGTGTGTTTTCTGCGCCTTGTCTTCGATTCGATGGAAAAATGATCCGGCTCTGGCGCCAAAAGGAAGTGCGGCAGTCAGCCGTGCGGTTGTTTTGTTTATGAAGGAAAACAGCAGTAGAGATTTCCGGGAAAAGAAAAAGACAGCGCCGGCTATGAGCAGCAGCGCCGAAATTGCCACGACATAAAGTTGTTGGGCGGCAATATCAAGTCGAAGAGAAGCGAGAACCCCTGCGAGCGAGACAAGGCATAATACAACTGTGGCCATGAGCCGGTCGGCTATGGCGCAACCTGCCACTTCGGAATAGTTGCCCTGGCGCTTGCCTACTTGAAGCAGGCGCACAACATCCGGGCCTATGCCTGCAGGAAGCATTGACCCGACAAATCCGCTTACAAATGTTATTCTCAGAAGACTCGGCCAGCTTTCCCTGATTCCGTTTTCTCTCAGTAACAGTCCCCATTTAACGGTAGCAAGGCAGCGATTAAGCAGAAAAAGCCCGACTGCGGCCAGAAGCCACCCTAAATCAGCGCCTGAAATAAGCCGCCACATGCGTGTTGTGTCAATTCTGCTGAAGATCCAGAACAGGATAGCTCCAACCAGCAACAACCTGGCGGCAAGAACAAGCGTCTTTTTAGCGGAATCTTTCATTGCGCGCGGGCTTCCCTGATTATCCGACGGTAAAGATCTTCCATGAACTTGACTGTCTTATTGCCGTCGAAAGTCTTTGACTCGTTCCTCGCGTTTGCAGAGAGCTTATCCCTAAGAGTTTTATCACCTGCGACTTCACGGAGATGGCGCTCGAGTGTAGCAACATCTCCGGAGCGGTATACCAGGGCCGTTTCTTCGTCTCTCAGTATTTCCGCCTGGCCGTCCGTGTCGGACGCCACTATACAGTTGCCGACTGCAAGGGCTTCGAAAAGAGTGTTCGGTGTGCCTTCCATGTGGCTTGGGAATACATGTATGTCAAAGCATTGTATTGTTGTTATTACGTTTTTAACGAAACCGAAAAAACGGACGTCGTTTTCCATTTTGTGAGCGGTGATCCATTTTTTGAGTGTCGGTGTAAAATCCCCGTCGCCCAGGATCCAGACTTTAAGGCCCGGGATGTCGTTTCGCATTTTCTCCACAGATTGAAGCAGGTCAAGGTGACCTTTGTGGCTGACTATTCTTCCGACGACTCCAATTACGATTGTGGTTTCAGTCGCGCCATGGGTCTGTCTCTGCTCAGTTCGTTTTTCTCGCGATATTATTTCGATATTTTCCAAGGGGATGCCATTATAAAGAACCTGTATTGAATCTGCCGGAATATAGCGATGGCGAAGCATGAAATCTTTTGTCGATTCAGACACAGCCAGCGCGTGCTTTGTCCCGGGCCCCAGCAATCTTTCGGCGGGGCGCAGGGGGAGAGGCGTTTTTCTGTAATTTGCCCTCCCGTGTACGATTGCCGGGATATTGCTGATCTTGCCGGCAAGTCTGGCCCATATGCAGGCTCCGAAACCGTGAGCGTGAATAATGTCAACCTTTTCGCGTTTCAGCAGCCTTAGGAGTGAAGTCAGGTTCCGGGGATCAAATTTTCCGTGCGATAGATATTGAGGAGCCAGACCGGACTTCTTCATCTGTTCAGCAGCTTTGTCGTGTTCCTTCCTGCTGCAGAGCAGCATTCTGAATTCGGAAGAATCGAACCGGGGCAGCCACCATTGGAAAGCCCTGGCCACGCCGTGCAGGGACGCGTCTTTGCCCCCGAAATGCTCGCACAAGTGCAATACTGTTATGCGGTTTTCATTCATCAATGGCCCAGCTTTCGGGCATATTTTTCAAGCGGGTAAAGACAATTGTCTTTATGCGCATATCGTTTTTTCCTGCATAAAGGAAATTCACGCTTACCGGCAACTCATGTTTCTGTTTGAAGTCACAGGTTGCGGGCTCTCCGGCAATGATTTCTGAGCAGGCAAGAGCAGGTTTGCCGCTTCTGACATAGAATCCGCCCAATCTGGTTTCGGGCGGAGCGAGGGTGTCGTAGACTACAGTTACACTGTATGTTCCCCGTGACAATGGCAGTCGAGGACCGTAGAGGATTCCCCGGTCTCCGCGAATATCCCGGCATCCATTTTTCTCGAATCCCTTGAATCCGCCTGGAACTCTTCGCGGGTGGAACACCACGCTGCGTTCCTCCATTTCAGTATAACCCGCATGGAAGAACAGCGGCGCGGGTATCTGTAGCTCTTCCGGGTTATCAAGTCCTTTCCACTTTCCTGCTGTAAGCATGGCAAGGTCAAGGTCAGCTTTGCCGGAAAGCAATGTGATGCGCAGATGGACCTGTTGGTAGCTATTCAGTGATTTTGCGGGAATGCTTGTCCATTGCCATTCAGGCGCGGCCAGGGTAGTGTGCAGAACCTCAGCGGCGCGGTCTCCGAACATCTTCTCGATCCTGATTTCAGCCTGCCCCCGGATTCGGAGGAGCCAGCGTAAATCCGGCGCGGGCGCCATATGCAGCGGCTTGGTCCGGGCTGTCACGTTTGTTTTTGAAAGCGACAAGTAAAGTTCTTTGGAAGCGGAAGGATCGTTGGTCACGGCGCTGTTCTCAGGTGGGTTCCACTCGAATTCCCACCGCCGGGCTGGAAAGAAGGAATTCCATCCTGTTCTGGTAACGTTGCTCTCCTTCGGGTTGTCGGCAATGCGAAACGCCCATACCGGGCCGGTATTGTTGATAAGCTCCAGCCTGGGGTTCTCCAGGAAGTTCCGCAGGGTGAACCCGACGGGGAGAGGACTGACTTTTTCGGGAAAAGCGTTTTCGTGCAACAGCAGGTAATCGATTTTCATTTTGTCGAGTAAATCGAATTGGTCCGGAGCAATTACGCCCTTGTTAACACTTTCAAGTTTTCGAAAAACATTATCGACGTAACTTACGGGGACCACCGGGCTGTATCCGTTGAGCATTCTTATTCGGTAAAGGGACGCGTAATGCTCATAAAGGGAACTCCAGGCGGAATCACCCGGCCATAGAGGGACTATTAACGCCCGAGGCCTGGTGTTCTTCTGTGTTGCGTCGGAATGCACGGCCGCATAGGCGCCCTGTTCGCTGGCAGTAAGAGAGATAAGGGGTTGAGCATGAATCTTGCATTCTACTGCGATCCATAATGATAGCAGCAGAACTATTCCTGTGACGGTCTTTCTTCTGTGAAGTTTCGCAAGGCAGATAAGCGCTCCGAAAGACGCCGCCAGCAAGACTCCCGTAAGAGCAGGGGCGAGGCTGTAGATTTTTGCCGGCTGGCGGATCATTTCGTAATGCGGAATCAGTTTGCGCGCTGCCCTGAGAAATCTTCCTTCCATAGGGCCGTTAGGGCCAAGCGCAAGGAAAGTAATCAGGATCATGCCCGCACAGATCATAAGAATTGCCAGGGTGTGCAGCCACATCTGCGCCCGCCGTTCTTTTACGGCGAGGAACAGGGTTGCGGCAATGCCGATTGCTATTGTGGCAAGCAATCCCCATCCGAGGAAAACATGATTTGATATTCCGGTATTAGCGAAAGACAACAGTCCTGTTGGTTGCGGCGAGAAAAGGGCTACCTCTGAAAGAGTCCTGCCCGATGACATTGTTGTTTCTTCCATGCCGGCTTGTTTGCCAATCCGGTAGGCGGTCGTAAGCCCGCCTAAGAGGACGGCGGGGAAAAGCGCAGCCGCCAGTCTTTTGTAGCTTGAAAGCTGCAGCCAGGCGAAACGTCCTCGCTTGATCAGGGCTATCGCGCACCAGGCCGGAGCGATAAGCGCCGAAAAGAAGAAGACATGGAGATCGCAGAATCCGGCGAAGGTGAGGCAGGCTCCTGCCAGTATCCCGCCTTTCGTGGAATGTTCTCTTATTGCCATGTCCAGTCCCAGGAGCATGCCGGGAACGCACAGCATTGCGAAACCGGCCGGGCTGCCTCCGAAAAGGTTGATCCATCTGACGGGCAGAAGATTTGCAATGATTGCCGCAAGAAGCGCGGTTTTTGGCGAGCCGGGGGAGTAACGCATGGCAAGCAGCCATGTGAACAGGAGGGAAAGCCAGATTGAAATGAAACCTGTCAGGTTCCAGGCAAGGCTGCGGGAGGCAAACATGTCCGCCAGCGCGAAAAACGCTGAGAACGGCAGGTAGTAAGGACTGGGCGCAAATCTATCGGAGTCATTTCCTGTGTTGAATTCGTAGAGATTATGAAATGCGGTTGTTTTGCCTTTGAGCATGTCTTCGAGCAACCAGAAATGGTACATCAACTGGAGATGATCGCCCGGAGCCATATACTGGACGTTTTCAGGCCCTGGTGAGCGTGAAGATGCGGGAACTCCTTCGGAAACGTGCTTTGGAAGCGGCCATGAAAAAGCCAGCCAGACAAGAGCCGAAAAAAACAAGGACAAAACCACTCGTTTAGTTGATGTCATGATTCTGAATCATTACATAAACAGGCATGAGAATTCAACTGCTGATCAATAACGTTTTTTCTTGCCTGATTCAACTGTTGATGGTTTCGCGGAGGACGGCTGTTTGTTTAATGATTCGTAGAGATCTGTGTAGCGAGAGGCGATGTGCCGCATATTGTATCGTTTCAATGTCTCTGTTCCGTTTTTTACCAGTCGCGCGGCTTCGGTTGGATCATTCAGAATGTCTTCAATAGCATCCGCCATGGCATCCGGGTCTTTTGCCGGGACTATTCGCGCGTTTGAATTGTTCTCGTATATCCCTCGGAAACAGGGCATATCGGTCATAACAAGGGGAGTTTCAACCGCGAATGACTCGATCCCCACGGCGCAGAATCCTTCTACGAAGAGGCCGTCTCCTGGTACCGAGGACACAACGCTGACGTCAAACATGGATAGAAAGTCGGCAATGTTCTCACGATATCCGGCGAACACCACGTTCTCGGAAATATCCAATTCTGTTGCCTGGCTTTTCAAAGAGGTTCCTGTAGGACCTTCGCCTACAATCACGAATTTAATGTTCTGATTCCTGCCCAGGAGTCTGGCGGCCGCTTTTAGAAAGTACTTATGTCCTTTCATTTCGGCCAGTCGGCCTACTATTCCGACAACCTTGAGGTTTTGCTCGATTCCAAGCTCTTTTTTCAGCTTGAGGGTGCACTTTTGGTCTACACGTTTGATTTTTTCGACTGGAACACCATTGCCGATGACCTCTATCTCTGACTCCGGAAAGCCCCGTTTTTCCGCCATGAACGACTTCACTGCTTCGGAAACTGCCAGTGACCTGTGCTGAAAATGTCTAAGGCAATAATCCGCGACCCGCTGATAGGCAGGCACTTTACCGGCGACCCCGTGTTCCTGTACAACAACCTGCGCTCGCGAAATCAGTCCGGCGAGCCGGCCGAAAGTAGAGGAAGCGTATCCGTGCAAATGCAGCGCCGACGGTCTGGTTTTTCTGATAATGCGCAGAATATCGGGCAGGGCTCTAAGATCAAATTTACCTCTACCCAGGGAAATGACCTCCACGCCTGCGCGCCGCAGCACGTC
>CAYTRK010000098.1:0-7958 GCA_964440205.1 uncultured Victivallaceae bacterium | reverse complement strand
CGCCTGTGGAGGAATCGTTCCGGCTCCGCCGGTCGTTCTTCTTTTTAGCTGCTTCGCGGCTAAAAATGAAAAAAGGTATCCCTTCCCCTGGAACCCCATCCCTGCCAGAAAGGACAACCTACGGTTTTCCACTTCCCGCTGACGCGGAACCCTTAGCTTTCCCTTGAGACTGATGTCGTCTTTTCCAGCCCATGAACTCTGGGTTGTAGCAATCAACGCTCAGATCTGGCAAAGAGATGCTCTTTGCCAGGCCGCAAGCCGGACACCAGACCGCGTACATTGAATGATAAAAATCAGGATAATACGCATTCGGAGGCGGAGAATCGCCTTCAAGGCTTATATGATAATACTTTTTCTTATCCTGCCTGTTCGTTATTAACGGAGTGTGACAGCAGGGGCAATGGCCCAGATTATCAGTCTCAGTTGTCATGCGTTGGTTTCGGCTGCAAGAAGCTGATCCAGAACCTGAGTGACAAACTGTTGCCTGCTACGCGGCAACTGTTCGACCTTGTCGATCTGCTTGCGTAGTTTTGATTTTGGTCCTGGTTTGCTTTTAGGGGTGTTGACTCCCAGCAGTTCATCCGTCGATACATTCAGGGTGTGAGCTAGAGCTTTCACAATGTCAGACTTCACATTATTGGCTCTCCGCTCGTAATACTCCATCATGCGAAGATTGACGCCTATGCGGTCTGCAAGCTCCCTTTGCGTCAAGCCGCGTTCCTGCCTAGCGGCAGCTACGCGCTTGCCGAAATCGGTTGCTTCTTTAGTTGGAGGACGTCCTGCCATAACGTCATCACTATACACCATGTTTTGAAAAACGCTTTTCATGAGAAAAACCTCTTGCATAATAATCACAAACTAGGTTATGAATATACCATCAGATTAGAGGAAGGCAACTTTTTTCGAATCTGGACTTGACGGTGTTACAGAAAAACGGCCTGCCGTGCGATCTTGGCAGAAACACAACGACAGGCCTCAACAACGAGAACCGAGGTTCTGTTGCAAGGGCAACCTTACCACAAGAGGGCCTACGGTTCCACAAAATAGGAGGGATCGTTATGGCCCGCATACCAGACGAACAAATCGAGCAACTGAAGAAAAATGTATCAATCCTGCACGTGTGCTCCGCACGCGGCATCGAACTCAAACCCCACGGCTCCGGCGACTACGCCGGGAACTGTCCATTCCACGATGAAGACGAGCCGTCATTCATCGTGACCCCGAGAAAGAACCTCTGGCACTGCATGGGCTGTGACAAGGGAGGCAGTGTCATTGACCTGGTCATGGAGCTGGACGGCATCACGTTCCGTGAAGCCGTTGACCAGCTCATGACCTCTACAGGACTGATCAGCAGGGGAACCGAAACAGCTTCTAAACAGAAGAAGCCTCCCGAGATCCCGAACGAACGAGCCGCAGCACTCCTTGAACGAACACTCAGCGTCTACGAGAAGAACTTTACCGAATCCAACGAGGCCAAAGCCTACCTTGAAAGCCGGGGCATTACCGACGCGGCCCTTTTTACAAAGCACCGCATCGGACTCAGCAACGGAAAGCTGACCGACATGCTGCCCGGTAACGGCAGTGTCCGGAAGGAACTCAACGCCGTTGGAATCCTTCTTGATCCCACAGACAAGAAGGGCACGCCAAGGCGTGAACGCTTCAAAGACTGCGTTGTCTTCCCCGTCTTCGACGAGGAAGGACAACTGACCACCGTATATGGTCGGTCAATCGGCGATGGCCCAGGCCGTCACCTCTACCTGCCCGGACGCTCAACCGGAATCTGGAATGCCCAGGCCATCAAGACCCATGCGGAAATCATCCTCACCGAATCGGTGATCGACGCTCTCTCGGTCATGGTCGCCGGGTTCCCGAACGTCGTGGCCGTTCAAGGCACCAACGGGCTGAAGGACTCCGACATCGAGACCCTGCAACGCCAGGGCGTTGCAAGTGTCGTGCTTCTGCTCGACGGTGACGATGCCGGAGGCAAGGCCGTCAGCCGGTTGCGCCCCAAGATCGAAGCAGCAGGCCTTGCCGTGACCGTCAAGGCACTGCCGGACGATCACGACCCAAACAGCTATCTTCAGGAGCACGGAGCCGAAAAGCTCAAACGCTTTCTAGCCTCCGATGCCTGGACCCCATCAGAAATCCAGCCTACAAGTGTCGCCAGTGCGGAGACCGGAGAGAACGAATCTGCCATGCGGGCCAGAGAATCGTCAGCCGCTCCGGCTTCGCCTGGCGGCGCGTCCACCGAAGCCTTGGCGAAGGAGGGCCTTGTGTTTACCTACGGCCTGCGTTCTTATCAGATCCTTGGCCTTGAGAAAGGCACACGCAAACTCCGGGCGACCGTCCGTGTTCAATATGCAGGCAAACTGCACGTTGACACACTCGACTTCTACTCGTCTCGATCCCGCAGAATCCTTGCCCAGGATCTCTGCCGGATCTTCGACGAATCACCTGAGACCATCGAAGCCGACATCACACGCCTGTTACAAGCCTGTGAGAATGCCGAAGAACAAAAGCCATCCGACGCAGAAAAGAATATCGTCGCCACAATCAGCCCACAGGACCGGAAAGAGGCCGAAGAGTTCGGCCGATCTCCGGACCTGGTCGAGAAGATCCTTGCCGACTTCGAGACCTGCGGTCTTGTCGGCGAAGAGCCCAACAAGCTGCTTGCCTATTTAGCAGCCACCAGCCGCAAGACAGACGAGCCCCTGTCGGTGCTCGTCCTGTCCAGCTCCGGCGCAGGCAAGACGGCCCTGCAGGACACGGCTCTCCTGTTCGTGCCACCGGAAGAGCTCGTGAAGCTCACGAGCCTTTCCGGTAAGGCGCTCTTTTACAAAGACCGTCTTGCGCTCAAGCACAAGGTGCTCTCGCTCGAAGAGGGCGACGGTGCCCAGGAGGCCACCTACGCCATACGGAATCTGATCTCGGCTCACGAGCTCGTTATCGAATCCACGATCAAAGACCTGGCAACCGGACGGCTGACCACCATGGAGAACCGTGTTGAAGGTCCCACATCCGTCTTTATCACGACTACCAATCCGGAAACCGACCCCGAGACCAAGTCCCGGTTCTTCGTGACCAGTATCGACGAGGGCAGAGAACAGACTCGGAAGATACTGGCTTTCCAGCGGCAACGGCAGACGGTCGACGGTCTCAACGGCAACATGGCCGCCGATACAATCCTCAAGCTGCACCGGAACTTCCAACGCCTGTTGAAACCCGTTGCCGTGGTAAATCCCTTTGCCGATCAACTCGCCTACGGCGACGACCGGCTGCAGGGCAGACGCGATCAGCCCAAATATCTCAACCTCATCAAGGCTGTCGCCTTCTTGAGGCAGATGCAGAAGGAAGTCCAGTACACCAAACGCAACGGCAAAGCCGTTCCGTATGTCCTGGTCGACGTGGAAGACGTGCGCGTCGCAAACACACTTGCACACGAGATCCTTGGCCGGTCCCTCGACGAACTGTCGAGGCCTGGCCGGTCGTTGCTGCTACAGCTTGACGAGATGGTCGAAAAGCAGGTTGAGCGTCTAAAGAAAGAGAACCCCGACCACGCGCCAAGGCGTACAAGCGTGTCCTTCACACGTCGAGAGATACGCGAGTTCAGCGGCTGGGCGCATACCCGCGTACACCGTTATCTCAAGGAGTTGATCGAACTTGAATACGTTCTGATCGACTCCGGCCGCAACGGCACGCTGTGCCGTTACCGGCTCGCCTACGAAGGCCAGGGCAAGAACGGTGAGCGGTTTATGTTGGGCCTTTCCGATCCCGACAGCCTCTCTAATGATATCGGATCCGCCTGTGGTGGAACCGACCCGGAGGACCTCAAATGAGCCGACCTTTTCACCACCTTTCCAGTACCTTTCCACCTGCTTTCCACCACCTTTTCAGTGGCGGAAATCGGCGGAAGTTCCTGAAAACAAAAGAGATAACGGCTAACCAGTTCACTTTCGGCGGGAAAGATAAATATATGTGTTTTTGTGCGTGTAGTCGTAGCGGTACATGCGGAAAGGATCGTTGATGTTCAGGGAAGAGAAACCGGACGCAAAATATCCTTTCAGTCGCGGACGTTCCAGCAATCCGGCCCTGCTCGGACCGGTCGACGAGTTCCTCGCCGATCTGGCCGCTCGGAAGCATAGCCCTCAGAGTGTGAAGAAGCGCAGGGACGACTTGCGCAAACTCCTGGTCTATCTCGACGGCGAGAAGATCAAGACCTTTGCCGACATCGATCTCAAGACGCTTGAACAATATCGCTTCGCCCTGGTTGAGCACGGTTACAGTGACTCAGCCATCGAGAGCGCACTACGTGCCGCCTCTCTGTTCTGCCGGTATCTCGAAGAGAACGGCCATCTCTTCGAGAACCCGGCAAGAAAGCTCAAGGTTCCGAAAGCACCGGTTATCCTTGGCACGGTCCTGACCGAGCGAGAAGTAAAACAGCTTCTCGCTCAGCCGGACCTCACACACCGGCGCGGCCTGCGTGACAGGGCAATCCTCGAAGTGATCTACTCGACCGGCATGCGCCGTGGTGAAGCTGCCGGACTGACCATCTTCGATGTTCAGCTTGATCAATCGACCATCCGGGTCACCGGCAAGGGCCGCAAGCAACGCTTGCTGCCCCTGGGCCGTCACGCCGTGCAGTATGTTCGTCTGTATCTCAAAGAGGGCCGACCGAAATATCTACCCAAGTTCGCACCGGCACCCGATGCCCTCTGGCTTGATCGTTATCACCGGCCCATCAGCACACAGGGCATTACCCAACTCGTCAGCCGCTACGGCAAAGCCTGCGGTGTCAAGAAGACCATCGACGCGCATACACTGCGCCGCACCTGCGCAACACAGATGTTGCGCGGCGGCGCTCATCCCGTTGTCGTGGCTCAGATGCTCGGCCACTCCGGCCTTCGCTCCTTGAGCCACTATCTCAGAACCACAATCACAGACCTTATGGAGTCCCATGCAAGAACGAATCCAGGCAGATAAAACAAACGGAATCCACCGTAGCCTTGTGCGAAGGCGGATGCACTCACACTCACAAAGCAACCCGGGCCGATGAAGTAGAGCGAAGCTCACTTCATGGCAGGCCGCTAAAAGGATAATGATGTCAGAAACAAAAACACTCGAAGACTATCAGGAGGATCTGTACGAGCGATATCGCGGACTGCGATCCAGTCCGCATACCATCGCACGGATCAAGACAGCGTTGCGGATGTTCGTTGAATATCTCGAAGACGAGTTCAGAGTCCGGACCCCGGACTCGATCACGCTGGAACACATTCATTCCTTTCAGTCGCACTTGAGCACCAGGCTCACCAAGTCCGGCATGCCACTCAAACCCAGGACAATCAACTCTACCGTCAAAGGCGTGCGGCCTTTCCTCGAAATGCTTTACGAGTACGGACTCACTCGCCGGTCCCTGGCAAAGCACCTGCAATATGTCAAAGTCCCGGACCTGTTACCTGCAAGCGTGCTCACGCACGCCCAGGTCAAGCAGCTCATGCGCAAGATCGACACGACAACGCCTGTCGGGATCCGGGACCGGGCGGCCATCGAGCTACTTTACTCATCCGGGATCCGGATCGGTGAACTCGAATGTCTGAAGCTTCAGGACATCGACATCGAGCGTGGCGTTGCCCGTGTGATCGGGAAGGGGAGAAAGGAACGGTTCGTTCCGATGGGCAAGACCGCCATCAAGTGGCTGTCTTCATACATCCGTGGTGTGCGCTCCTTCGCGCTCACCGGCTACGGTGACAGCGATGCCGTCTTTATCAATCAGACCGGCGGATCGCTCTCGCAGCATACGCTGCGCGACCGTGTCCGCGACTACGGACGGCAGCTCGGTCTTGATATCCACATCACGCCGCACACGTTCAGGCGCTCCTGCACTAGCGAGATGATCAAGAGCAACGCGAATCTCTACCACGTCAAGCAACTGCTCGGACACAAATCCTTCGAGACCCTGAATCACTATGCAAAGCTCGATATCACCGACCTGCGCAAAACACATGAGCGTTGCCATCCCAGGGAAAAGGACGAGTTCTAATCTTCTTGAATTAAATCGCTTTACCTGATAGTTTTTTCATCAGTAAAGGAATCAGGAGGATGAAGCGATTTATATCTATTTTTAGCTGCAAGCTAATCCGCCTCTGGTGGATAGCAGCTCTGCTTGCCTGCCTCGCGCCACAGGCCGAGGCCAGCCTGCCCCGTCGAATGACTGGGGTCTACACTCCGCTTCCTGACCTCTCCGAATCCATCGCCTCACAGTCCTACGCATCCGAACCTGACCTTCTTATCGAAGAAGTCTATCCGATCGGCTACGCCGATGACGGCGACTACCTCGACATGGTCATATGTGTAGAGCCCCAGACGCATACCCGCGTAGTTTACATCGTCAAATCCCCCCTCGGGTTGTGGGCCTGGGATGCTGACATACTTCAATATGGAATCTTGGCACCTCTTGGATTTGGCGACAGGGCAATTGTTCGTTCAGCAAGATCAGGGTTTGGTGAGGGTGTTGGAAGGGGTGCTACCGTCACTGCCGATTATGCAACTTTCGGAAAGACAAGACTCCACGCAAAATCAGTTGCCTATCAGGAAGAGGCACGCAGAAGCGGGGATATCCTAAGTCAGATTGGTTATGGATCTGGTAAGGTTGGCGTCGAGGCTGCTTACATGGCTGCGGGTGCAGGTGTCGTAAGCAAGGTTGCCAAAACAGGTAAAGTTGCCAGCTTCGTGGTCCGGCATGCAGACAAAGTTTCCAAAGTCTCGAAAGCTGGAGCCGTGTTGATGAGTGCCAATGCGGGCGTGAATGCAGGGCAGGCTATTAATGCGGGCATTGAAGGGGATTGGAATACAGCGACACATAAGGCCGGTCGTTCTGGGATCAGCATAGCCTTCGCTTCCTCGCTTTATAGTAGTGCTCAGCAATTGGATGCCGCACACAAACTGATGCAAGAGGCCACTCCGTATGGCTCTGCTGCGAGTCCTCGGCCCACTGGAATGCAGGCGCATCATTTGAATCAGAACGCAGCATTCAAGAGTGTTGTACCTCACAGTCAGGGGCAAACGATGTTGGTCGAAGGTAGTGCATTCGTTGAAGGAACCCAGCACAATGTAATTCATGGTGTTACCGATCAGTTCTGGGCACCGTATCAACCAACAGGTCCTCTCGCTGGTTTACGTCCGACAAATCTGCAGTACCTCAATGCACTCCGTGCGGCGATGCAGCAAGCAGGTATGTCATTCTGGGAGGCGGAAGCTGCTGTTGTTGTTGCTGCCGAGGAAATGGCCGCTGCGGGCCTTTCAGCGACTGCGCCGGTTCCGAGAGTGCCTTCCGTGTTTACGCCTTAAAGGAACTTATACAGTGAAAGAAAGTACACAAGCTACATTATCGGAGATGCAGGAAGCTGATTGGTTTTCTAACGTGGGGGCACCGTGGGATGGTGAAGCCCGTGTGCTTGGGTCTTGGCCGGAAGCTATTGCTAGTTGTTTGGATCGTTCTTGGCAGGAACTCATCCTTGAGGCCAGTAATCAATATGCGAGTCGCGTTCAACAATCCGATATGGGCAGGTTCAGCGAATGGAATGATATGATGCTTTCTTTGAAGCCCGTAGCTCAGTCACTGGTGGCGGAAAAGACAAAATCCCTTCTAAATATCCAGGACATTCCTGAAAAAGTAATTCGGACGATGGAATGGGATATGATGCATCTGCTTCTTGAGGCAGAGAATGCCGATATCGTGAAACCAGGTTTCTTTGCTGCACAGTCATTTTGGTATACCAATGGGCGTTTCCCTTGCGGGTATGAAGGAAGGTTTCCTGATGGTCTTAGGGTGATCTTTTGAATCCCTAGACGGTTACAATGCTAATTATCTATTTTAGTTGCGATGAAGACTCTTACAGTACAACGAGGTATTGGGGTCAGCCCTCAAGAATAAAGATTGCAATCGATGAGTAGTCATG
>CAYTRK010000097.1:0-8040 GCA_964440205.1 uncultured Victivallaceae bacterium | reverse complement strand
TTAGTTTGGTTTTTGACATCGGAGTGGGTTATGCCCACTCTTTTGCGTCTAAGGGGTAGAAGGAGAGCGGAAGGTGTATTCGCGCAGGACAGCGGATGCCGTTTTTTTGTCTACTGGACGCTATTGAAGGGATGCTTGCTATGAACGACGAATTAGCAGCTATTCTCAACTATATGGAAAGAGAGCGATCGATAGAGCGGGAGACGCTTATCGAGGCGGTGGAATACGCTTTACAGTCTGCAGCTACTAAAGGCGAAGAAAATCCTAACTTGCGGATCCATGTTGACAGAGAATCTTATGATATAAAGGCTTTTTCAAAGAAAACAGTTGTAGACAAAGTCAGCGCCGGTGACGACGAGATTACGATTGCTGATGCGCGTAAAGTCAAACCCGATGCTGGACCCGGGGACGAGGTGGAAGTTGAGGTGCCGACAAAGAACCTCGGGCGAATAGCAGCTCAGACGGCGAAGCAGGCTATATTTCAGAAGATCAAAGAAGCTGAAAAGGAGCGGGTTTACAACGAGTACAAAGATCAGGTCGGAGCCATTGTAAGCGGCGCGGTACATCAGTTCAGCCGCAACGACATAATTGTAGATCTGGGCCGGGCTGAAGGGTTAATCCCTGAGCGCGAACGGGTGCCCACTGAAGAATACCAAGTTGGAGACAGGGTGCGCGGATACATTCTCAAAGTTCAGAGAAGTCCGGCCGGGCCTAATATTATTCTTTCACGAAGCCATCCCAATTTTGTGCGCAAGCTGTTTGAACTCGAGGTCGCTGAAATTGCGGACGGCATTGTGGAGGTAAAAGGTATTGCCAGGGAGCCGGGGTATCGCACAAAGATTGCTGTCGTGTCTCACGATGAAAAAATTGATGCGGTGGGCGCCTGTGTCGGGATGCGCGGCATAAGGGTGAAAAATATAGTGCGCGAACTTTCCGGCGAGAAGATTGATATTATCCGGTGGAATCCTGACTTGAAGACTTATGTTGCAAACGCCTTATCGCCGGCAAAGCTTACCCGTATTATAGTTGACCCCGACATTGAGCGGCTGGTGCATGTTGTCGCTGATTCGGAACAGCTTTCTCTTGCAATAGGCAAGAAAGGGCAGAATGTGCGCCTTACTGCCAGGTTGCTTGACTGCAAGATTGACGTGCAGAAAGACGAGAGCGACGTGAGTTTCGAAGAGAAGGTCGGCAAGGCGGTGGAGAAGCTTGCCGCTGTCGAGGGTATTTCCAGGAAAAATGCAGAAAAGCTTGTGAAATCAGGATTTCTTACGGTGGAGGGTATCCTTGCGGCGGAGATTTCCGATATTCAGGAGACGGCAGGACTGTCGACGGAAGAGGCAAACACTGTATATCAGGCTGCTGCGAAGACCAGGCCTGAAGGCGAAGACGTTGTCCGAGAGGGGGAGTAGAGGATGAGAGTTCATGAACTGGCATCAGAGCTGGATATGTCGAGCAAAGAGCTGCTGCAGAAGCTGCATGATCTGGGTGTAGAGGTGAAAAGCCACATGAGTTCAGTGGACGAGGACTCTATTCAGCTTATGCGCGAGGGATATGGGGGCGAAACCGCGTCCGCAGCGGCTCCTCAGCCTGCTGAAGAAGCCGCGGACAGAGTGGATGCCGGCGAGGAAGAAGCAGTGCTGGAAGAGAAAACTGCCGCCAAAGAGGACAAAGAGGAAGCCCGGGCGCTTCCCGAGGCTGCGCCCGAAGAGCCGCAGGCGGAGAAGACAGAAGAAAAGGTTCTCCGCATGAAGGGCTCCATAGTGGTAAAAGAACTTGCTGAGAATCTCAACGTCAAGCCGAACGCTCTTATTTCCGAATTAATGCAGATGAATGTTCTGGCGTCGATCAACCAGAAATTGGACGTTAATGTGGCCAGGTCCGTTGCGGAGAAGCACGGCTACACCGTGGAGCAGGAAAAACGCGGCGCCGAGAAAAAAGCCCCGCCAAAGAAGGCAGGAAAAGAAGAAAAAGACAGACCCGAAGACCTCAGTACCCGTCCCCCGATTGTTACCATGATAGGGCATGTTGACCATGGTAAGACCTCGCTTCTTGACAAGATACGCAACACTGCTGTCACTGCTTCTGAAGACGGGGGCATAACGCAGCATATAGGCGCTTACACTATTGAAGTGGACGGCCGATGGATTTCCTTCCTTGATACCCCGGGGCACGCGGCTTTTACGGCCATGCGCGCCAGGGGTGCCAACCTAACGGATATAGCAGTGATTGTTATTGCGGCCGACGATGGTGTGATGCCTCAGACCAGAGAAGCCATTAACCACGCCCAGGCTGCCGGTGTTTCCATTATGATTGCTATCAATAAGATAGACCTCCCGGGCGCTAATCCGGACAAGGTGAGACAGCAGCTTCAGGGCATGGGATTGGCTCCGGAGGAATGGGGCGGGGAAATCATATGTTGTCCGGTAAGCGCAACGACCGGGGAAGGCATTGATCACCTTCTGGAGATGATACTGCTGCAATCCGAAGTGCTTGAATTGAAAGCTAATTTCAAGAAACGAGCAAAAGGTTATGTAGTTGAGGCTCAGATGGAGCCGGGTATGGGGCCGACTGCCAATCTGCTTGTAATGGAAGGCACCTTGAAAGTCGGCGATCCTGTTCTCTGTGGGCAGTATTGGGGGCGGGTGAGAGCCTTAATCAACGACAGGGGAGTAAAGATCAAATCCGCCACTCCTTCGGTCCCGGTCAAATGCCTGGGGTTGTCGGGTATACCCGAGGCGGGCGCAGAGTTCAGTGTGAGCGTCTCGGACAAAGCGGCCAGATCAGAGGCCGAAGATTACGGGGTGCAGCTTCGGGTCGAGCAGAAATTGAGGCCGAAACGAGCTTCTCTCGAAGATCTTTATGATCACCTGCACGAAGAGTCCAAGGAAGAACTTCGGGTTATAATCAAGGCCGACACGCAGGGATCTGTTGAAGCAGTTGCCGGAGCCCTGGAGGCTATTGAAAGCGACAAGGTGAATCTGAATATACTTCTTGCCGGAACCGGCAATGTAAACGCCAATGACGTGACTCTGGCCAGCGCTTCGGATGCGGTAATTATCGGATTTCATGTCGGCAAAGAGTCCGGCGTAAGCGCCGCTGCGCGGCATGAAGGCGTGGAGATTCGTCTGCACAGTGTGATATACGAACTGATTGACGAGGTTAGAAACGCCATGACCGGTCTACTGGTGCCTCGCGTGCAGGAAAAAGTGCTCGGGCATGCCAGGGTTAAGCAGGTCTTCGGTGTAGGAAAGAGAGGCAAAGCCGCAGGCTGCGTGGTGGAAGACGGTGCAGCCAGATCG
This sequence comes from uncultured Victivallaceae bacterium, assembly GCA_964440205.1. Taxonomy (GTDB): domain Bacteria; phylum Verrucomicrobiota; class Kiritimatiellia; order UBA8416; family CAYSRM01; genus CAYSRM01. The sequence continues at coordinate 4,738 of CAYTRK010000097.1, read as the reverse complement.
AATGCAAGGGTTAGGATCAAGCGCGAGGAAGAGACCATTTATGAGGGCAAAGTTCTGTCTTTAAAGCGTTTCCAGGATGACGTCAGCCGGGTCAGGGAGGGGCAGGAATGCGGGATTATGTTGGAGAGTTATATGAATTTTCGAGAGGGTGACATTCTTGAACTGTATGAGCTTGAGGAGATTGAAGAGACTCTTTGATTCCCCTTTCACTGCGAGACCTGCCATCTCGCTTAAGCCTTTGTGGTAGAACGCCTTTTTCTGAAACATCTCAACTTCCAGGTGGCAAATATGAAACCTGATCGAATGACCCGAGTAAATGAACTCCTGCGCCGCGAGATAGGCGCATCCCTGTTTCAGATTCTCAGCCACTCCGAGATTGATCTAGCGACAGTAACGATAACGCGTGTGGAGACCAGTCCAAGCCTGCGTAGCGCAAAAGTGTTTGTTTCGGTAAGAGACGGTGAAGGAGAGAAGGAATCCGTCCTGAGAGTTCTGCAGAAGCATCGTGCGCAGATCCAGGATCGAATCAATAAGAATGTGGCGCTTAAATACACTCCAAAGCTCCAGTTTGTTCTGGACGAATCGCTTGAAAAGGGTGACGGGGTCTTGAGGATACTCGAAGACATGGAGGCAGATGAATAGGGCGCAGGCGGACTCGCGGGAGTTTATCCCTCCACGCGATTCCCTCCGGTCTTGAAATGAAGGGACGAGTTCACGCGAGCCCGAGATTGCGGAACAAAGAAATGCGAGTTAGATCATGACTTGATCCGGTCCATAGTCTGCAGTCCGTAGTCTATGTGTGGGTTGTCGTTGGAGAGCGGTGAAGAGATATGAGATCCAGGCATGAAAATTCAAAATACAAGTTTCAGGCGGCCCCGCCGGGGGAGATGGGAGCTTTTGACGGATTGCTTCTTGTTGACAAGCCGGCCGGGCCGACATCGCACGATATAGTGCACGAAGTGCGAAGAAAGTTCTCTATCAAGAAAGTGGGCCACGGGGGAACGCTTGATCCGCAGGCTACGGGTCTGTTGATTCTTCTGCTTGGCCGGGGCACAAAGCAGTCGAGGTACTTTATTTCCTGTGACAAGACTTATGAAGGGGTCATGCACTTCGGCGTTTCGACGGATACCCAGGACAAGGAAGGGAAAATCCTTCAGGAGACTCCTGTAGAAGGTATTTCGGCGGACCGGGTACAGGAAGAAATGAACAGGAGAACGGGAGACCAGATGCAGACTCCACCCATGGTTTCGGCTGTCAAGGTGGACGGAATCGCGCTTTACAAGAAAGCGAGAAAGGGTGAAGAGGTAGAGCGGAAATCCCGTTTGATTCACGTTTACGAATTTGAAATGCGTCATTTTGAATTGCCCCGTGTGGAATTTGTTCTTAAATGTTCAAAAGGAACATACGTACGGACGCTTTGTGCCGATGTTGGCGATGCATTAGGTTGCGGAGCTTATCTTGAGGAGCTGTGTCGGACAGAATGCGGCGAGTTCAGTGTTTCTGAATCGAGCACATTTGAAGAAATTATGGCTATGACCAGAGATGAATTGACCGAGAAAGTTGTCCCTTTAAGCCGCATATCACCTTTTCAGGGGCCCGTTAGGAGATCGGGTCCGTAATCGCATTTGGTCCGGCACATGAAGATTGTAGAAAGCTTCGATTCCCTCAAAAATGTCCGAAAACCGGTTGTTCTGGCCGCCGGTTTCTTCGATGGTTTGCATCGCGGGCATCTAAGGGTTATATCGGAAACATTGCGCAGAGCCAGGGAACTCAACGGATATGCGTGGGTTTTTACTTTCAGGGAGCATCCCAGGCAGTTGCTTGATTCCTCGCAGGGGCCCGAACTATTGACCTCCACTCGACACAAAATGAAACTTCTCGACGCGTTGGGAGTCGATACCTGCATGCTGATACATTTCACACGCAGGATTGCAGGAATTTCCCCGGTGGATTTTGTTGATGATTTATGCGGCAGGTCAGAATATCTGGCAGAAATAGTCGTGGGGAAAAACTGGCGATACGGGGCGGGAGGCAAGGGTGATGTTGATCTTCTTGGCAGCCTTGCGCGGAATTGGAATGTGGGGGTAAAAGTTGCGCAAGGAGCAACGAGGCATGGACGGATGATATCCAGCACTCGTATTCGTTCGGCGGTGCGGAAGGGAGATCTGAGGGAAGCTGACGCTATGCTCGGAAGGCCGTTCAGTGTACTCGGCAAAGTCGTCAAAGGCCGCGGGATAGGGGAGAAGATGGGATTTCCGACTGCGAATCTGGAACTGGAAGATGAAATTCTGCCTCCGAACGGAGTCTACGCGGGATTTGTCAGGCACAGGGAGGAGTTCTGCAAATCCGCCTTGAGCCTAGGCAACAGACCGACTTTTGAATTGGCGGATGGCGGTTCCCCGCTACTGGAAGCGCATATGCTGGATAAAGATGAGGATCTTTACGGAGAGGAGATGGAGGTATTCTTTGTCCGACATATCAGGCAGCAACGAAAATACGGCAGCGCAGGCGCGCTGCAGGCAAGGATGGAAGAAGATGCCAGGACAACCCGCAGGATTCTGTCGCGAAAAAAGGTTGAAAGAATCGCTTTACATATCTGAGGGATGCGTTATATAGTCCGGTTGAAAGCAAAAAATAAGGTAAAGGAAACATGAGTCAGATAGACAAGAAGGCAATAGAGCAGGAGTTTCAGCTTCACGAAGGCGACACGGGTTCTTCGGAGGTTCAGGTCGCTCTTCTTACAAAGCGCATTCAGAAACTGACGGAGCATCTGAAGGAACATCAGAACGACCACAGTTCCCGCTACGGCCTGATAAAGATGGTGTCCGCCAGAAGGCGTCTCCTCGATTATCTCAAAAGAAAAGATGAGGATCATTACAGGGATCTCATCGGAAAATTGAACATACGCAGATAGCTTCAGGCGCATTCACGAATCTTCTTCCAACGGGCATGAAAAAGACAGTCGGATTGCGTTTGCAGTTAGCAAGCCTGTAGAAAAGCAGAAAAGCAGAAAAAGGCAGATAGAAAATGAAAGATACGACAGCGATAGAAGTAGAAATAGGAAAAGATAAGATTACGATAGAAACAGGTGTTCTTGCACAGCAGGCTGCGGGTTCAGTAACGGTCAGACTGGGAGATACAATTCTTTTTTCAGCAGTTACCAGGGCGGACGAGCCCCGGGAAGGGATAGACTTCCTTCCTCTCCAGGTGGAGTACCGGGAAAAATTTTATGCGGCAGGTAAATTTCCCGGCGGCTTTTTCAAGAGGGAAGCCAGGCCGGCAGAAAAGGAAGTTTTGACGGCCCGCTTGACCGACAGGCCTATCCGCCCTCTCTTTCCGGAAAATTACCGGAACGAGGTTCAGATCAATAACATGCTCCTTTCTGCGGACAACGAGAATGACTCCGATGTGCTCAGTATTACTGCTGCCAGCGCGGCGCTGATGATATCGGATCTTCCGTTTCAGGGGCCGATCGCCGGGGTCCGCGTAGGCAGGGTTAATGGCGAGTTTGTCATCAATCCTACTCATTCCGAGAGAAAAGAGAGTGATCTTGACATGATCTACTGTTCGAGTCGTGATCTGCCCATGATGATAGAAGGGTCCGCATCCGAGATATCGGAAGATGATATGGTTGCGGCTATGAAATGCGGGCAGGAGGCTTGTGATAAGCTTATCGAGGCGCAGCTTGAACTGGCGAAGAAACTGGGAGTTCCGGAACCTGGGCCCGCCGAAGAGCCGGACAACACGATTCTGGATGCATTCCGTGAACAGGCAGGCGGTGAAATGGCTGAAGCCCTCAAGGTTGCAGGCAAGATTGAACGCCAGAACAGAGTTGCAGAGATAAAGACGGAAGCGAAGGAAGCGCTGCTCAAGAAGTTCGAGGAACTGACCGATGAGCAGTTCAGATCCGCGTATGATCGTCTTGAGACAGAGCTGGTGCGCAAGAGCGTTCTTGAGAATGACCGGCGTATTGACGGCAGGGGCCTGGACGAGCTGAGAGAACTGAGCGCTCAGGTAGGATTTCTGCCGCGCGCACACGGTTCTGCATTGTTCAACAGGGGCGAGACCCAGGCTTTGGGTACGCTGACCATGGGAACAAAATCGGATATGCAGTCACTCGACGCGGTTACCGGAGGCATTGAAGAGAAGAAGTTTATGCTGCATTACAACTTCCCTCCATACAGTGTCGGGGAAGTTGGACGGCTTGGATTTACCAACAGGAGAGAAATCGGGCACGGGGCTCTTGCGGAAAAGAGTCTGGAGGCCATTCTTCCGGATGATTATCCCTATACCATGCGATTAGTCTCAGATGTAATGGGCTCAAACGGCTCTTCGTCCATGGCCAGCGTATGCGTGGGAACACTTGCTTTGATGGATGCGGGGGTACCGATAAAGAGGCCGGCAGCAGGTATATCAATCGGGCTTTTTAGCGGCAATGGAGAAGCGAAGCTGGTGACCGATATACTTGGTAAAGAGGATCATTGCGGAGATATGGATTTCAAGGTTGCGGGCACGCGCGAGGGGATTACCGGTTTTCAGGTGGACCTGAAAATTCCAGGATTGAGTTGGGATCTGGTGGAAGGCGGATTTCAGATGGCCCGGAAGGCGCGAGGGGAAATCCTGGACTTCATGGAGACGATCCTGAGCATGCCCAGGGAAGAACTTTCAAAGTATGCGCCGAGAATTCACGAGATCCAGATTGATCCTGAGAAGATCGGGGCGCTTATAGGTCCGGGAG
>CAYTRK010000096.1:0-8178 GCA_964440205.1 uncultured Victivallaceae bacterium | reverse complement strand
CTGCGCTTTCAAAGGCGGTGAGGTATGATTGACCCAGTGCAGTGCACTCTTAACCCTATACTTAATCGCCACCCTTACTCGGGTACCCTTACCCGACCCGCTCTCAACGATTCGGTGCAAACGGTAAGTTCGGGGCGCCTCAATAGGTCTGTTTTACCCACAGATTCTGCGGAAGAGCCCTAATGAAAAACTTTTTTCCCGCTCAACCAGTGCTTGCCATAGATGACGATAGCTACAACTTGCAGGCTATGAGCCTTGCCTTGCGGACAAAAGGCATAAACAACTTGTCGCTTTGTAATGACAGCAGAAAGGCCGTTGATCTCGCCGTCTCGGAAGAACCGGAGATCGTGCTGCTAGACCTTGTGATGCCTTTCGTTTCCGGCGAGGAAATCCTGGACTCGTTATCGCAGATATTCCCTGATTTGCCCGTGATCATTGTCACAGGAACCAACGAATTGCGTACAGCCATAGAATGTATGAAAAAGGGAGCCTTCGACTATATCGTCAAACCAATCACAAAAGAACGTATTGTCTCAGCAACAAAACATGCGATCCAGATACGGGAACTTCAGCGAGAAAACACAGAACTAAAACAGCATATACTCTCAAAAGAACTAAAATTCGTAGAGGAATTCAACAATTTCGATTCATCAGACGAAACCATGCTTTCCACACTCAGATACGCTGAATCCATCGCACAAAGCTCAAGCCCGGCGCTTATTACAGGCGAAACAGGCGTAGGAAAAGAACTGATGGCTAAAGCCATACACAAAATCAGCAAACGAAAAGGGTCTTTCATTCCTGTAAATATCGCGGGACTCGACAACACAACATTCTCCGACACCCTCTTCGGACATGTAAAAGGCGCTTTCACCGGCGCCGGAAAACCACGCCATGGCCTTATTGAAAAAGCCGCCGGGGGCTCCCTGTTTCTCGACGAAATAGGGGAACTCGACAAGACTTTGCAAGTCAGATTGCTGCGATTAATCCAGAACAAAGAATACACGCCATTGGGATCAGACATGCCGGAACGGTCGGATGCACGAATAATCGTGGCAACAAACAGAACAAGCAATGAGCTGCTGGAAGGCAACAACTTCAGGGACGACCTTTACTACCGGCTATCCCAGCATCATGTCCATATCCCACCGCTTCGGGAACGAGCCAGCGACATTCCGCTTTTGCTTAACAGATTTCTAAAGGAGGTGGCGGACCAACAGAAAAAGCCAGCCATGCGAATAACCAGTCGGCTGTTGGATTTCCTGTCAAACTATGAGTTTCCCGGAAATGTGCGTGAGCTGAAGGCAACCATTACCGATGTAGCATGGAACAGCTCTAACGATATTCTGGACATAGAAGACGTAAAACACCACATACCCGGAAGTTACAGACACAGAAATGACAACGAACCGGAAGGTGAATTGCAGGTTCATGAGCTATCCCCGCGGATCACGTTCGGTAATGCATTGCCAACATTTAAAGAGGCTCAATCCATACTGATTCAAGAAGCATTGAAAAAGGCCAACAATAACCAGGCCATAGCTTCACAACTTCTTGGAATAAGCCGCCAGGCCCTGAACCGCCGCCTCGCCAGAAAAAAATAATCACCATCCCCCCTCTTCATTCGCGCCCCCCTGCAACATTTGTTGCTGCGTCAATGCTTTTCATCTTTATGGAATCAGTTGACTATCCAATACTTACAGATGTCTAAAGATAAAAGGTCAACAATTGTTTCGGCATCCCGCCACAATGGATCAAGCGCTTCCAGACACATAAAGGCAATCATTCTCACTACTTACAACTTAAAACACCAACAGGCGCCTGTTGGCATTATTTATGCATTTAGTAGGTAACAAAACAAGGAAGGCCAAACGCAGGCACATTTTCCAATGCAAAATTCTCCTAATAAAGAACTCAGGCCAGATCATCTGTGTATAGATATCAAAGATCTTCCATCAATATCATCAGTTGTTGCGGATACTCTCAGAGTCATTAACGATCCGCGGTCATCCGCCCTGGAGATCGAAGCTATGATTAAACGCGATCAGTCTCTAACCGCCAGAACCTTGCGCGTGGTCAACAGCGCCGCATACGGTTTCTCGCGTAGAATCGGAAGTATCCGCGAAGCAGTAACAATGCTGGGCCTGCGCAAGGTAAAGAGTATTGCGACTTCAATGAAGGCTTTCACCTGTTTCGACGCTGAAATAGCTGACATCATCAATGCTGAAGATCTATGGGTCCATTCTCTGGCGTCTTCTTTGTGGGCCAATGAAATTATCAATATGAAGAAACTCTGGGCCATCGATCTATCAATTACTGCATCTCTGCTGCACGACATCGGCATACTCATTCTATGCAAACACGCTCCAAAGCAATACGCGCCGGTTATCGAGGAAAGTCGCCTGAAAAACATTCATCACGTCGACCTTGAAAAATCCCTTCTCGGAACCACTCACGCCACGATCGGCGCAACATTGTGCGCGAAATGGCAACTACCGGTCGGTCTCTCCCAACTCATAAACCAGCATCATACAGAAGAACATCCGGCAGACACGGCGCTAAGCGTCGTTATGCTCGCAGATTACATGGCAAACCTTTTCGGCGACAGCCCGATTCAAGGTGAACGCCTCCCGAAAATACATCAACATATTCTCGACAGCGTCGATATGACAACTGCAGAATTCAATAGATTAAAAGAGATGAATCAAAATATAGAAGATCAGACAACAGCGCTTAAAACCGTTTCAACACAAAATTAATCATGACAACACTTCGCAATGACACAAAAAAAGCGCCAGGTATAAGCATACTTGTCGCCGAAGACGATCCTGCTTCCCTGGAGCTGTTAAAGGAAATCCTTACTGATTTTGGACACAAACCCATACCCACAAAAAACGGAAAGGAAGCTCTCGCCGTGTTCCAAAGTGAAAACCCGCCCCAAATGGCTATCCTGGACTGGATGATGCCGAAAGTCGACGGCCTGGAAGTGTGCAAAACCGTGCGAAGGATCCAGACCGAAACGCCTCCGTATATTATCATGCTGACCGCAAAGAGAGAAACCGAAGACATTGTCTGTTGTCTTGAGGCGGGCGCCGACGATTACATCCCCAAACCGTATAACTCCGCCGAACTTGCCGCCCGCATCAAGGTTGGAACACGAATGCTGAATCTCCAGGAAAAACTCAGGGCAAGGATCTCGGCGCTGAAAGAAGCACAAAACGAAATTAAAACTTTACACGGAATCCTCCCCATATGCTCCTGCTGCCACAAAATCAAAGACGACGACGGCTCATGGCAAAAACTGGAGTCATATATCAGGAGCCATTCAGACGCAAAATTTTCGCATGGCTATTGCGACGCCTGCGCGAAACGGTTGATGCAAGATATTGAAAACGATGACACTACCTGAATTTGACACAACTTGCCATAAACAAGGGCCAACAGACCGACTGAAAATGACAAGATCTTTTCAGCTTCCACTACTGCTGTTTTGTGTCCTGACCTTTTTGAACACAGCAACACCCCCGGCGCTCGCCCTGCAGTCAACACAGACCATCGCCCGCGTAGGCATACTTGCCAAACGCGGCAAGGTGAACTGCCGCGAGAAATGGACTCCGACTATACAATATCTTAACAAAACGGTTCCCGGCTGCGCTTTCAAACTCGTTCCTCTTGATTTCAATGAGATAATCCCCGCTGTCGGCAACAAGGAAGTTGAATTCATACTGGCCAATCCCTCCTTCTATGTGCAACTCGAAAAACGGCATAACGCGGTCAGAATCGCTACATTGAAAAACAATATCTCATCTATAGTCACAACGGTGTTCGGCGGCGTGATTTTCACGCGGGCGGACAATGATCATATCAATGAGCTGACGGACCTCAAAAACCGATCTTTCATGGCAGTGAATAAAACCTCCTTCGGCGGCTGGCTTGCCGCATGGCGAAGACTGAAACGCCTCAACATCAATCCGCATAAAGACTTCTCTTCGCTGGAATTCGGCGGCACACATGACAAGGTTGTTCTTGCCGTGCTCGATCAAAAAGTTGACGCGGGCACAGTAAGAACAGACACGCTGGAACGCATGGCAGCGGAAAAAAAAATTAACCTTGAAGATATTAGCGTGTTCAGATGCAGACATGGCAAAAACGATCAATGCATTGCTCCGCTGCTTCATTCCACAGATCTCTACCCGGAATGGCCGTTTGCGGCCGCTGACCATACGCCTCAGATAATCGCCGAATCAGTCGCAAGCGCACTCCTCCACATGCCGCCCGACTCCAACGCGGCAATAGCCGCCAGGTCGGCTGGCTGGAGCATCCCGAACAATTACCAGCCGGTGCACGACTGCCTTGCAGAACTCGGAATTGCCCCCTATAATCAACCTGCCAGAATCACATTGTTGGACTCAGCCAGGGAACACCCAACCGTTCTGCTCGCCATCGTCCTGACATTTATCCTCCTCGGTTCCATACTCCTGTACATCAAGAAGCTCAATCATAGATTAAAAAAGAGCCAGTCCCAGCTTGAATCTATTTTTCAAAATGTTCCCTATACCATCGCTATTGTAGATAAAGAGCGAAGGATCCAGGTGATAAACAAAACGGGAGCTGCTCTTTCGGGAAAACAATCCGTTGATCTACAAGGCATGCGAGCAGGCGAAGCGCTCAGATGCATACATGCGACGGACGACCCTAAAGGCTGCGGATTCGGAGAGGCCTGTCAAAAGTGTGCTATACGCAAAACCGTTATAGATACTCTCCAGAATCAACGTCAGCATGTAGGCATAGAGTCAAATCTCACTACAGAAAGAAACGGCCAGGTTGATAAAATGACCGTGCTGCTTCACTCGATCCCTATTCGCAGTGACCACCACATTAGTGCGATGATTATTCTGGAGGATATTACAGAAAACAGGAAAAATCAGACCAGGCTGGCAACCAGAGTGAAATATGAAAAAGCTGTCTCTGAAATTTCCCGTGTCCTCCTTTCTTCAAAGACAAGCCCCACACTGCTCAATGAAGCGCTACATATTCTGCTCAAAACAACAAACACAAACCGAACCTACATCTTTGAGAATTTCTCAGACCCCGACGCCGGACTCTGTATGAAACAAACGCACGAGGTAGTTAATAATGCTGAACCCCAAAATGACAACCCTCTCCTTGATAGTTTACCTTACAGCAACGGATATCAGCGCTGGCGGAACATTCTGAGTAACGGCCAGGTCGTAAAAGGCCCGGTAAATTCATTTCCAAAAGCCGAACAGGCCATACTCAGATCACAAGACATAAAATCACTGCTTGTTCTGCCCATCTTTACAGGCTCCGAGTGGACAGGATTCATCGGTTTTGATGACACCGAGACACCGAGAACATGGGACGCTCCCGATATTCACCTGCTTCAGACTGTGGCAAAAATTTTTGGATCCTATCTCCAGCGAGAACAGGATATAAGCAAACTGACTGACAATGAGCTACGATTCCGCGCTTTGTTCGAAGAATCCAATGACGCTGTCATGGTCCACGATTTCAGCGGCAAAATCCTGGATGTCAACAGCAGGACAGAACAACTATTCAAGGCGTCCAGAGAAAAACTGCTTAACATGACAGTAAAGGACCTGCACCCGGCATCAGAACACAAAAAAGGCATGGCCGGCCTTAAGGAAACAGTCCAGTTTGGCTTCACCCGCTTTGAAACTACCATTTTAACAAGCCATGGCAGAGAAATCGATGTTGAAATCAGCGCCAGGGTGGTGAACGTGCAACGAAAAGTGATACAGGGAATTCTCCGGGATATCACTGAAAGAAAAGCCTCAGAAAAAAGACTTCTCGATGCCAACCAGCAACTGGAGAAGGCAACCGCCCTGGCAAACACTATGGCTGCTCAAGCAGAACAGGCAAGTCAGGCAAAAAGCGAATTCCTGGCCAATATGAGCCATGAAATAAGGACACCTATGAACGGTATCATCGGGATGACCGGCCTCCTTCTGGACACAGACCTTGACACAATACAAAAGCAATACGCGCATACAGTCAACTCATGCGCGAACACTCTGATGACATTGATCAACGATATCCTCGATTTCTCGAAAATCGAAGCCGGCAAACTCCAACTGGAACAGATCGATTTCGACCTGCACAAACTGCTCGATAATCTGGCGGAATCAATGGCTTTGAACGCCCACAAGAAGGGCCTGGAGCTGGTCGTTGCTCCTCAACCCGATATTCCACAATGGTTGAAAGGCGACCCGTCAAGGCTTCGCCAGATTCTTGCCAACCTGTTGAATAATGCGACCAAATTCACACACAATGGCGAAATTGAGGTCAAGGTAAGAAAACTGTCGGCCACGACAAAGACCATAACCCTTCTTTTCTCAGTCCGGGATACAGGCATCGGGATTCCAGCGGACAAAAAGGAAAACCTCTTCGAACATTTCACTCAGGTTGATGCCTCAACTACCCGTAGATACGGAGGCACTGGGCTGGGCCTGGCAATTTCACGTCAACTTGTGGAAGCCATGGGTGGAGAAATAGGCGTCGAAAGCCCTCCCACACAATGGACTGCTTCCTTGCCCGAACGAACCGAAACATCCTCAGGAATGCAATCAGAAGATTACTCAACTACCGGCTCGCTGTTCTGGTGCAGAATACCGTTCAAAACATCAGATCAGCCGGAAGATAAAGACAAACAGCCCCGCCAGGTAGAAGGCAAACGAGCGCTTATTGTGGACAATAACGCTTCCAGCCGGGCGTTTCTCAAACTTCAGATAAAAGAATGGAAGGCAATCCCGAAAGAAGCTCAAGACGCGGAAGAAGCTCTGTCCATTCTCTGCGACACCGCAGAAAAAAACTGCCCCTTCGACCTTGTCCTGATAGACAGCAATATCCCCAATGGAAACTGCATTGAACTCTGTAAACAGATAAAACAGAACCCTCTCACAAACAACACAAGGCTCATAGTAATGGTTCCCTTAGGGAGTGAATACTCAAGTCCTGACAATAAACAATACGAGCCATATGCCGCGACTATAACAAAACCAATCAGCCGCTCAGAGCTGGCCCTGGTTATGGATTCGGTCATCTGCCCTGAAACAGTCGAAGCCAAAAAAGCCTCCCATGCACTGCCAGATAAAGCGCCCTATCGTAGCTCCAAAGTCCTGCTCGTTGAGGACACCACCTCAAATCAAGAGGTGGCAACAGCTATTCTTGCCAACTTCGGGATAACAGTGGAAGTCGCATCAAATGGAAACCAGGCCCTGAAACTGGTCCGGAATCAACTGCAACAACCACACCAGCAGCGCCGCTACGATCTGGTGTTTATGGACATCCAGATGCCGGAACCCGATGGATACGAAACCACGCGCAGAATCCGTAATATGGAAGCCAAAGCAACGAGCCTTCAACCATACGACCCGGACAAGAAAACCAAGCGCCATCCCAAACGCCTGCCGATAATAGCTATGACCGCACATGCTTTGGACGGAGATCGCGAAAAATGTCTCAGAGCGGGCATGGACGACTACCTCAGCAAACCAATTAGATCAAATGCAGTCAGGTCCATACTGGACAAATGGCTTAGAGTATCCCGAGCACAGAAGCCTCAGCAGGACAGACCGGAATCATCAACAAAAGCTGATTACCCGACGGAGAGTCAGGAAGAAAGCCACCCTGGCCTGCTATGGACCAAAGAAAGTATTCTGAAGCGACTTATGGGCAACGAAAAGGCGGCAAACCGGATACTCAAGGTTTTTACTGACGACATGTTAGAGCAGATAGAGAAACTCAAGATCGCTATCAATCTTAATGATTCGAAGGAAACAGAGAAACAGGCACACAAAATTAAAGGGGCTTCAGCCAATGTAGGCGCTATCGCAATGCAGGAACAGGCGATACTGATTGAAACCACCGCCAAAAACGGCGATACAGAAATGTTGGATAATCAGCTTAAAGAACTGGAGAACCGATTCCGACAGACAAAGAAAATGATGCATAATGAAGAAAACAACCGAAAACACGGTAATGGTAAAAGTTTTATGAAAACGAATGAAACCTGAAAAGATCGATTGACGACTACGGCGACGACTACGGATTACGAGTAAAACTCGTGCCGCCGTCCACCGTAGTCGTCGCCGTAGTCGTCGACCGAAATGGACAGGAAAACGGGGGAGAATCGGG
>CAYTRK010000095.1:0-8234 GCA_964440205.1 uncultured Victivallaceae bacterium | reverse complement strand
CGTTTCGGGCACATATAAAGAACCGAATTAACCCACAGATTCTGCTGAGGAGGCGTTTTTCATGAATAGATCAGCCAGTTGTGTTTACGGTTGTTTTTGCCGCTCGGGGTACTATAATGATTCTGCAATTGAGCAAAGCATCCGGAGGAAGAAATGGGCGACGGCATATCCGTTAAAGACCAGTCGGACTTTCAAACACTGGCTATATCTATGGGCAGGGTATTGAACAACAGTTTTCTTTATGGTCCCGAGCACAGTGTTACCCGGCAGAGTGTGGAGAACTGCTATGACACGCTGAGTCAGATAATGGAAAAGCACGAGGAGGTCGAATTTGACATTGGCGAGGGGGAACTCGCAATTAACGGCGTCCATATAGAGCTGAAGAATCCGCTCGTAAAGATGTTGGTTGACCACATGTCAAAGCGGGACGTGCATAATTTCAGCCTCTCGAAAGGGATGGAGGAGGAAAAATTTAGAAAATTTATGGAGGTATTGCTCTCCAGTCCCGAAGAGATCCAGCAATCAGGTGGATTTACTGCTACTCTTGCTTCCAGCGGAGTTGATCATGTTAAGGCAAAACAAGTTCGGTACCAGGAGGTAGCCGAAGACGAAGTTGTTGTGACACAAGAAGAAATGGAGCAGGCCGACAATGAGGGCGAAGGGAGTGCGGGAGCAGAGAGTGTTGTGTCATTTCTCAAAGGCGGCACGGCTGACGAGAACGTAAGCGAAGCTTTGAAAGAGCGGATTGATGATGCGGAGGGCCTGACAGAGCTTATTCTTCAAGCTGCCGATCTCAAGGAGTCCGGTGGTGACGTATCCAGTGCAGAGCCTCTGTCTGACATCGTTGTTGAGACCATGCGCAGGACTTATCAGGCCTTGGCGGAAGGCGACGCGACCAGGACAAAGAAAGGGCGACAACAACTCAAAAAGACCCTTCTTCTGCTAGAGAAGCAGATGCTTGAAAGGTTGGAGCAGGAAGGTTCCATTGGAGATGCGGAGAAGGAGGCGATTTCTGATGCGGTCGAAGAAATGGTGGACGAGCTGGAGATAGACACTCTCGCGACTGACTACATGAAGAAGCGGAAGGCTATTGAAAACAATGAAAAGCGGATTTTACGTTTCATCAAGACTAAGGGCGAGGAGATAGGCGATACCGAACTGCACGAAAAACTGGAGGCAGGCGGGCTCAGCGAAGAGGAATGGAGGGAACTGGTTTCCAGGAGTGGCGTAGGAACAGCGGGAGTTGGAGGAGAAGATGGAACTGGTCCGGGTGCAGGTATCGGTGAAGGCGGCGCTGAGAGGGGCGTACAAGGCGCTGCATTTGGAGCCGTGGGTCATCTTGCAGTATTGTTGACTGACCTGCAACAAGCCCTTGAGAAATCCTCCGGGGGCAAGGCCCCGCCGGAAGAAATAGTTTCCAGGGTTCATGAAACCATCCAGGGTATGGTAACGCAGACCGCGAAGAAAATTGGTGAACTGATGGAGGGCGCCTCTGAAGATGTCCGTGCGGAGGAAGCTGCAGAAAAAGAGGGTAAGCCTCCGCCTGAACCCAAGCTGACAAAGAAGCAGCTTCTGGTCATGCTGGGCGAGATAGGTCAGGAATTGTGTCAGCCGCTGGCAGTTATTAATTGTTCGCTGCAGATGCTTCTGACCAATGCCCTGGGTGAGATTTCTGATTCTCAATCCAAGACGCTTAATCTGGCCTCCGAAAGCACAGATAAGCTTCAACAACTTGCAAACAAGATGATTTCCATTTCCGGTGTGCCGGGAACACTTTCGCCGGATGCGAAGATACAGGAATCCTTATACGAGAAAGGCGGGTGATTGCTTTGGATCGTGAATCGCTCTCAGGGACCACGATGAGGATTGATCTTCATCCGTCTATTGACGACAGGATGATTCAGGACAAGACAGAGGAGAGTCCGGGATCGTCGGCTGTGAACGAAAGGGATATCAGGAGAACCCGGGAATACGTTGAACTCCTGGAAAGCGTCTATGACGGGGTGTTGATTACAGACAGGAACGGCTCGATAAAGGATTTTAATTCACGGGCGTGTGATCATCTGCTGTGCGAAGGAAACGAACTTTTTGGAGCGTGTATACTTGATTTTATTTCGGGAGCCGACCATTCTATTTTGTCTGCGATCTGGAACAATCTTGAGGAGCACCGGTATACGCTCATAGAGGCACAGTGCATACGTAAAGACACAACGCTTTTTCCTGCTGAGATCGCGGTCAATAAGCTTAATTTGAGCCGGACTGCAGAGCTTTGTTTTTTTATACGTGACATAACAGTGCGAAAAAATGCGCAGGAGGCGCTTGAGGAGGCCGTTGACCGTCTGGAGGCTCTCGACCAGGCCAGGTCGCAGTTTGTATCCAATATCTCGCATGAGCTGCGTACGCCGCTTACATCAATGACTTACGCGGTCAGCAATCTTCTGAAGGGGGTTGCGGGAGAGATCCCTGATTCCGTGCGTCGATACCTGGAAATGCTTGACGGGGATACCAGGCGGATGCTTGGAACTGTGAACGACATTTTGGACCTGAGCCGCATAGACGGTGACAGATTCACCATGGTCATGGGTCGGGTGCCTTTTGGGAGGATAGTCAGAAACGGGGTTGATTCGGTGCGGGTGCAGGCCGACCAGAAGTCTGTGGAGATCGATAAGACGAACCTCAGATCGGGAATATTCGTTGATTGTGATCCGCAGAAAATGGAGAGGGTAATACTCAACATTGTTGGCAACGCGATAAAGTTTACAGGAAGTGGTGGGAGGATAGAAATATCAATGAGCGACGACCTGGAGCGGAAAGGTTATGTTCTGCTTATTGTGGCCGACGACGGCCCGGGTATTCCTCCTGAGGCTATATCGAGAGTCACAGAGAGGCATTTCACTGTAGGCGACCAACCCCAGGGATCGGGTTTGGGCCTCGCGATCACCAGGGAAATCGTGGAGCGGCATGACGGGATTTTAACGATAGAAAGCCCTGTTCCCGGCAAGTCGAAGGGAACAAGGGTGTCTGTGAGTCTGCCCGTTGCCGAAGCGCCTGCCATTCTTGTTGTCGATGACGAGGAGAAAGTCAGGGAACTTCTTGTGTCTCAGATAACCAAGGAAGGATACAGAGCGATGGAAGCTTCGGACGGCGCGGAAGCTCTTGAAGGTATACAAAGGAGAAACCCAGACGCAGTGATTCTTGACCTGATTCTGCCGGAAGTCGAAGGCACCGAAGTGTTGCTGAGAATGAAAGCCGACAAAGAAACTGCCCGTACGCCTGTGCTGGTCATTACCGGCGCTGGAATCAATGCAGCGACAGCGCAGATACTCAGGAGTTTCGGTGTGCCGGCTTTGTCCAAGCCATGGCGGGAGGAAGACTTGCTGGATAAGCTTGAAGGAGCATTTTTCGGAGCTGCCGCATTGAGCCGATAGGCGGAACCTGAAGGGCTCAAATCGGAGATCCGAACCGAAATTAAGGAGGCGTCGTGGATAGTCCAAAGAAAATATTGTTGATTGATGATGACCCGAGCTTGCTGGTAACGCTTGGTGACTTCCTGAAGTTTGAAGGATACGAAGTTGTAACTGCTGAATCAGGGGAAAAAGGACTGAAACATCTTGAAAGGCTTTGCCCCGACCTTATCATACTAGATATGAGCATGCCGGGTATGGGGGGGCTAGGTTTTCTCAAGGAGATATCCGACGCTTCTGGTAAGCCGCAGCATCCGGTGCTGGTGCTTACGGCGCGGGCGAATATGGCGGACTTTTTCTCTGATGTTGATGTGGATGGGTTTATTTCGAAACCCTGCAATCCGGATGACCTTCTATCCGAAGTTTCGCGTATAACTTTCCTGAGAAGCTCTGAGTCCGCAAGAAGCCACGCAGAAGAGGGAAGAAGTACCAGAAAGATTCTTATCGGAGAAGACGATGGCGGGGTCGGAGGACGGCTGGCTGAATTTTTCAAAAAAGAAGGTTTTCAGGTGACCCGGGTTGGCAAGGGCCCTGAAACTATTGAGAAAGCGGTAGTGGTTCGTCCCGACGTTATTCTGATGAAGCGAATTTTTGAAGGCATGAACGGAAATACTGTGGCCGGCATGCTTCAACAGATGCCTAATACCCGCAATATACCGGTTGTGCTGTATGACGAGAGCGATGAATTGTATGCAGAAAGCGATTTTGTTAAAGCTGGTAGCGGAGTCAGGAGATACCTGAGAACCAGTGAACCGTCCAGGCTTTTGTCTGCGGTAGAAACAATTTTGACGGACTGAATCAACAGTGCGTCATTGTTGTCGCATGAGAGATAAGGATATGGTGAATTATGCGTTGCCCGAAATGCGAGCATCTCGAAGACAAGGTTATAGACAGCCGGTCGGCGCGGCATGGTGACGCGATACGAAGAAGAAGAATGTGTCTATTGTGCGGACACCGTTTCACCACATACGAGGAAATAGTCAAGAATCGTCTCAGGATCATAAAGCGCGATGGACGTCACGAAGACCTTGATCGGGCAAAGTTGATAAGCGGATTGGAAAGGGCATGCGAAAAGAGGCCTATCAGCGCCGAAACGATTGACGGGATTGTTGATGAAATCCTCGAGGAACTCGAAGGGGAGTATGACAGAGAGGTTCCGAGCCAGATTGTGGGAGAAAAAGTCATGATAAAGCTGGAACGGCTTGACGAAGTAGCATTTGTTCGTTTTGCTTCGGTGTACAGGCGTTTCAAAGACGTGAACCAGTTTGTAAGCGCGATCCAGGGTATGATAGGCAAAGAATAATGATTTTTGAATATCAACAGAACAACTCCCAGGGGAATCAACACGGTCTTGGCCTGTATGGTCCCCAGATTACGTCAATTTTAGCCGATGCAGGACTTGAAGACACATATTATGCAGGCGAAGTCTGCAAGGGTGTTGCTCACTTTGCGGCGGAAGACCGTACCGGGCAGTGGGTGGAGAAATCGGATTTGGGCAGGATGGCATCGGCTGCGTTCGCCGCGCTCGGCAAAAGCAAAGACTCGGAAAGACTGATTGCATGTTGTTGTGGTGGAGCCAGATTCTGGTCGTGCGAGGCGGCAGGCGATGGAACCGTGGTGCTGCTGGACCTTGACCGGTTCTTCGACAGAAACGAAGCCTGCATGGAACTGGTGGTCGTGCCCGCGTTGCAGAGAATGGTCGTGGCTTTTCTCAGCATATGGGACTCAGTGAGTGGTCGTGGCATTCTTGTTCTCAAGAACGCGAGGCCGGTTGCTGCCCGGCTGTCAGGCGGGAATGGCATAAAACGGAAACATGCCGAAAAAGTGATGAAGCAAATGCGCAACGCCTGCCGGCAGAAATTTTTGCTGCTGAAAAGAGAGCGAAAATGGGACGATGTTCCATTGATTTTGAACGCTGATTTGTGAGAATTACTGCCAAACGAACGAGTTATTGACAACTGATCAAGGGAAACAGGTTGGAATATATTATGCCTCGCAACAGAACCAGAAGGGTGTTTCTTAAAGAACTGGGCGCTGCTTCGGTAATAGGAATTGCGCTTCGGAGAGGGATGTTTGCGGCCACAGCCAAACGTCCTTTGCCCGATGTGCCACTGGATTTTCTTCCCGACGAGTTGACGGTAAATAAGCGGTCTGAGTGGACTATGTTCAAGCCGAAGACATGGTTGCTTAGAGAATCGGGTAAATTTGACCGAGTAACTGTTCATCACACGGGCAAGAAGTCGCACTCCAGAACTCATAGAAACGCTGTGATCCACAACATGAGCGGAATTCTCAAAGCGCACCTTGACAGAAATTACGGAGATATCGGTTACCACATTCTGATAGACACTGCCGGGCGTGTGTGGGAGGGCCGTTCACTGGCTTATGAAGGCGCTCATGTGCTTGATCAGAACGAGAGAAACATCGGGATAGCTTTTCTCGGGAACTTCGAAAAAGAAGAGGTTGCCGAAAAGCAGATCAAGACGCTGGGAGTCCTGGTAGAGGCGGTATGCGACCATTATGAGATCAAGCAGCACAGAATTTACGGCCACAGGGATCTTGGACACAGTATTTGTCCGGGCAGGAACATGTATAGATATGTATTGGGTTTGAGAGAGAGCAGCGCAAAGAAGACGCAGGAAATGTAACAATTGCTGACCGAAGATGTGAAAGTAAAACCTCGTGGCGGTCGCTTTACGTATACGGAATCCTGATGCCCTTTGTCAGCCGATTGCCTTATTGACCGCGTTTAGTAGAACGGTTATGTCGAAGGGTTTAGGGATGCAGGCCGCCGCCCCGTTTTGTTTTGCTTCCTTTTCTGACTCGGGAGAGAAAAAGGCGGTAACCAGGATTACGGGAAGGGAGGGGCGGACTTCGTTGACATTGTTTAACAGCTTTATCCCGTTAAGCGGACTCATTCTTACGTCTGATATCAAGAGGTCCATCTCCTCCCCGGCTGTGATTTTTTCCAGTACAGCTTGAGCATTGGATTCTGCAACCACTTCGTGCCCTTGCGTTTCCAACAGGGTTTGAAGGACCGCTAGAATATGGGGCTCGTCATCAACAATGTAAATTCTGGCCATGTTCTATATCCCTCTCGACTGCGAGTATATCATATAGCATACCAACAAGCGGGTTCATTGCCGATCCTCATTCTCTTACCATTTCAATTCTGCAAGCTTTAATCTTCTTTCGAGCTCTGATATCACCCTGTCTTCGTCGTTTTTATCCGACGCTTCGAAGGTGGCGGAGAACCGCAGGTAGCTTCCGGCGTCATCCCAGGGAACAGTCGAGATAAGCGCTTCTTTAATCAGGCGCTCCGCTGCTTGTTCGGCGGAATCAAAAGTGACCTTGCCTGCTGCTTTGGGGCAGGGAACATACAGATAGAACGTTCCTCCCGGCATTTTTGCCGGGCAGCCGCAACGCTGAAGCGCTGATACCAGCTTATGAAGCCGTGACTGATAGCAGTCACGTATCTCTTCCGAAAGGTCTTTCCTGGCAATGCCTTCGCAAGCAGCCCGTTGTATTGCCTTGAACTGTCCGGAATCAATGTTGTCTTTCACTTCCGCGTAGGCTTTTACGGTCGTAGCGGAGCCGGCAACAAAACCGAGGCGCCAGCCGGTCATATTGTAACTTTTGCTCATTGAGTGCAGTTCGATTGCCACATTCTTGCCGCCGGGCCGGCTGAGTATTGACAGGGGTTGCCGGTCATATACGAGAGTTGCATAAGCCGCATCCTGCACGATCAGGAAATTATTTCTGTCAGCAAGCTCAATCAGCCTGTCGAAAAAATCGGCGTCAGCAGCCTTGCCGGTTGGATTGTTCGGATAATTGACGTAGAACAGTTTTGTCTTATCCATAACGGTTTTGTCAATTGCATCAAGGTCGGGCAGGAAATCGTTTTCCTGGAGCAGAGGTATATTGATGACATTGCCGCCGAGGTAGCGCACATGAGTGCCTAGAACCGGATAGCCCGGCACAGTCACCAGGGCAGCATCGCCGGGATTTATATAGCACAGGGGCAGCATCGCAAGGGCCGGTTTTGACCCTATGCTGTGATTGATTTCAGTAGCGGGGTCGATGTCTTCAACCCCGAAGAACTTCTGCATATACTTTGCCGCAGATAACTTGAATTCCATGATTCCGTTATCGGAGTAACCGCGATTGGCTGGATCGTCGACTTCCTTTTTAATCGCTTCGCGAATTACGGACGGCGCCATACGATGTGGTTCACCCACTCCAAAATCAAGCAACTCGGTGTTCGGATGCGTTTCCCTGGCCGCTTGCTTGGCTCTTTTGATCTTTTCGAATTTGTAGATTTCCTTGTTCTTGCCGAACATTGATCCGCCAATTCTTTCGGCGAAGAGATCCTGAATTTCCATTTAGTTGCCCGCTTCCCTTCTTGAGTGACGGCCGGCTTCCGGATTAGCTGTGCTTATCTGAAAGTGGATCGAGCACCCATCTCTTATTATACCAGAACCATTGCTCAGGCTCTTTGCGTATGGCTTCATCCATAACCCTCAGAACCAGAGTGGTTATTCTCTCCACATCCTGTTTTTTTTCAACATCATTCTCGGGAAAAATGCTCTCGAATATGCGGATCTTATGACGACCCCAGCCGGTTCTGGTAACAATGCAAGGAAAGACCGGCACATGCGCGTGATGTGCAAAAAGGGCCATTCCGGCTCCAATATTGGCTACTCCTCCCAGGAAAGGCGTTGATACCGCTTGTTGCCGGACGCGGACATCGGGTAAAATGGCAAGCATTTC
>CAYTRK010000094.1:6671-8257 GCA_964440205.1 uncultured Victivallaceae bacterium | reverse complement strand
GATTGTAGGGGTCAGCAATGTTCTGCGGATCCTTTTGGCGCGATTCCGGAGCACAACGCTTGGAGTTCTGCTCGGGCTTCTGCTTGGCGCAGTAGTAGGGCTTTGGCCGTTCCAGGAAGCAGTGAAGCCCTTGCCGGGTGATGTTATAAAGGGGCAGGTGATGACAGAAGAGACTATAGCTCTGGTTGAACCTGAAGATTACCCCGCTTCATTGTTTTTACCATCGGCTGCGCAGGTTGCCGGTTCGGTCGGTTTAATTCTGGCGGGCTTTGCTATGACATACGCATTATCATTTATGGGCAGGGACGAGGAACAAGAACAGAACAAGGCGGCCATGGGCGAAGGGACTACGGACTCAGGCAGTCCCTGAAATCTTCGACAAACTTGTCTACGGACTGTTCGGTTGTGTCCCATGAACATGTCAGCCTTGCGCCGCCTTCGCCGATGAATGTGTAGAAACGCCATCCTTTGGCCTGCATCTTTTTAATCGTATCCTGGTTCATGTCGATAAAGACCGAATTTGCTTCCGTCGGAAAGAGAATCTTTGCGTCGCATGTTTCGCACAGTTTTTTTCTGAGGGAATGCGCGCGTTCATTTGCGTTGCGGGCGTAGCGCAGCCATGTTTCATTCCGAAGCAATCCAACCCACTGCGCGGCGATGAAGCGCATTTTGGATGCAAGCTGGCCAGCTTGTTTACATCGATAATCAAACTCTCGTGAGAGATTTTTGTCAAAGAATATTACCGCATCACCAACAGATATACCGTTTTTTGTGCCGCCGAAAACGAGAACGTCTATTCCTCTTTTCCATGTCATTTCTTCCGGCGGCACGCCTGATCCTGCGATCGCGTTTGCGATCCTCGCCCCGTCCATCTGTATCCTGAGGGAATGCGCTGAAGCAACAGAATGGATGCCTTCAAGTTCGTCGACTGTATATGTTGTTCCAAACTCTGTTGCCTGTGTCAGGCTGATTACTCCGGGTTTCGGGTAATGTATATCGTTTCTTTTATTGATGAGCTCTTCGATTCCTTCCGGTGTGAGTTTGGCCATCGGGCCGGGTGAGGTGAGAAGTTTGGAGCCGTGCGAGAAAAATTCCGGCGCGCCGCATTCGTCGGTTTCGATATGCGCATAGCGGTGGCAGATTATGCTGTGATATGACTGGCAGAGAGAAGCCAGGGACAGCGAATTGCCGGCCGTGCCGTTGAATACGAAGAATACATCGCAGTCTTTATTGAACATTTCTCGAAAGAGATTGCATGCTTCCTCTGTCCATTGGTCTTCGCCGTAGGGGATATCATATCCCTTGTTGGCTTCAATCAGGCATTCCATTGATTCCGGGCATATGCCGGAATAATTGTCGCTGGCAAACTGCTTTCGCATAAAAGGCTTGCTCCTCTCTAGTTGCTATGAAATTACCCCGTCGGCAATTTCCACAAGGCGATCGACAACCGGTTTGGATTTTTTCTGGATGTCTTTGATACTCTCGGGGGTGTACGGTCCTTCGACGTAAGTGATGTGCGCATTTGTAATATGGATCGAACCGCTGCGACCTAAGATGCTCAAATGAGAGTTTACGAATTCCAGCAT
>CAYTRK010000094.1:0-6661 GCA_964440205.1 uncultured Victivallaceae bacterium | reverse complement strand
GTCGAAATACTTCGCGACCTGTTCCCCGTCTTCTCCGTGGATACGGAAAACAGCGTCGAAATCACGGTCACCCGTCTCCAGGTCAGAACCCAGGTGGATGCCGAGGCTCTTTACCAGTCGAAGGGACCATATTTCCTGGGTCAGATGAAATTTTGCGGGAAGCTTATCTTTAAAGAAAACCGAAACCCTTATATATTTTGCCTTTGAAATTCTGGAAACTCCCAGGAAATTGATTTCAACCGCTTCACTGGTCTGATCTATTCTCACGAGGTGTGACCCGTGCATTGCGCGGTATTCTTCAGAAGCTTTATTAGGTGTCTCTTTCTTCAATTCTTCGTTCATCTGATCAAGTTCGCCTCTGTCCAGGAAGAAGCCCTCGCAACTTGGGCAATAATCAAAAATGATATTCGAGAGCCGCAGGAGATTGATCTTTCTCATTGTCTGGTCTTTGCACAGAGGGCAGTTCCTTTCGGGGAAGGTATCCTGGTGGAATTCCCGGTCGACTGAACAATATTCAATGTCGCCGCTCATTCCGGTTGCCATGGAGTTAAGTTCTCCCTTGTGCAGGTAAACCGCCTTGCATTGAGGGCATGTATCCACCGTAAGGTCCGGCTGTTTTTTGTCGGTCATAGGGATCTTACAATTAGGGCATATCAGTTGAGACATATTTCCTCCCGGACGTCAGAAGTTTATTCAGAAGGTATAGAGTATACAGGTATCGTGTCGCAATGCAAGCTGGTTAGCCTGATGTATTAACGCTCCGGGCATACCGGTCACAGGCTCACGAGTTCCTGAATTTCCTCCCAGGAGAGTGAGCTCTGAATCTTTTCATCCGATTCAATGGTGGCGTCTATGACGGCTTTTTTCTTCTTCTGCAGGTCGAGAACTTTTTCTTCCACGGTTCCTCTTGTTATCAATTTTATGCTATAGACTGTTCTTTTCTGTCCGATCCGGTATGCCCTGTCTGTTGCCTGGTTTTCAACCGCTGGGTTCCACCACGGGTCGAAGTGTATGACCATATCAGCGCCGGTAAGATTTAGTCCTGTTCCTCCTGCTTTCAGGCTGATGAGGAACGCGGGAATATTTCTTTGTGTGTTGAACTGGTGCACCACCTTCATGCGGTCTTTAGTGGAACCGTCAAGGTAGCAGTATTCATGTCCTTCCTCTTCAAGTAGATTCCGAAGGATGGTGAGCATGGACACAAACTGACTGAACACCAGCACCCGGTGTCCGCTGTCAACGGCTTCGTTTAGCAATTCCATGAATAGATCAGTCTTAGCCGAAGGTTCACGCGGTTTTATGCCCGGAAGGTTGAGAAGCTCCAGATGGCAACAGGTCTGACGCAGTCTCATGAGGAGGGTCAGAATTTCCATTCTAGATTTATTGAAGCCTTTGCTGGAAACCATGTCTGTTATCTTGCGCTTATACTGGGTAAGAAGCGTCTTGTAAACCTGCTGTTGATCCCTGGTGAGCGAGCAGAATGAAACCCTCTGGATCTTGGGCGGGAGATCTTTGGCGACTTCCTTTTTAAGGCGTCGTAGAAGAAAAGGATGCAACTTCCTTTTCAGTTTTATCTGTGCCGCTGCAGCGTCGGGACCTCCTCTTGCTATGGGCAGTTCATAGGCGGCATGGAATTTGTCGTGATTGCCAAGGTAGCCGGGCATAAGGAAATCCATGATCGACCACAGGTCTGAGACACTGTTTTCGACCGGCGTTCCGGTGAGCACGAGGCGCTGATCAGCCTTAAGCATTTTTGCCGCCTTGGCGTTTCGGGTGGACCTGTTTTTGATATGTTGCGCTTCGTCAAGGATCACAGCGGAGAAATGATACTTGAGATATTCGCTGATATCTCTTCGAAGAAGGGCATAAGAGGTGATTACCAGGTTAAATGTCTCTAGTTGTTTCCATCGAGCTGAGCGGTCCGGTCCGCTCATAGTGCAGACTCTGAGCCTGGGGGTAAATTTTTCGGCTTCTTCAGCCCAGTTATCTACAATGCTGCTGGGGCAAACGATCAGGGCCGGGCTATCTTCGGTGTTCCTTTCTGTCATCATATACTGGAGCCACGCAAGAGTCTGGGGAGTCTTCCCCAGTCCCATCTCGTCGGCAAGGATACCGGAGAAGCCGCTCCTTTGGAGAAAATTAAGCCAGTAGACTCCGTCTTTCTGGTATGGCCTGAGGGTTGCTGACAACTTCTGCTCCAGTTCCACGGGTTCGATCTTAAGTGTGCGGTTGTATTGACCTGCGCGCACACGCCATTCCTTCGTGTCTTCCACATCCACTCCATCAAGAGCGTCGAGAGACGACTTGACGAAAGGAGCGTATGTTCCGGGCATCGCGAAGTGTCCTGCATGGTCGCCGTCCCTTGATTCACAATCAGCGAAAATGTCCTTGAGAGAAGTCACAGCGTCTTCGTCAATAAATACGGTTGAACTGCCTTTCTTGATAAAGGAGTCACCTTTAAGCAGTGCCTGTTGAATTTCCTGTTGAGAGATGCTTGAACCGGTCTGATCTTCGAAATCAAATGCTACATCAAACCAGTTATTGCCCGGAGAGCTGTCGATGTGGACAACCGGCGTTGCGAATTGCGCTTCTTCGATGAACTGGTTGACCTTGCCTTCAATTTCCACTTTCCATCCCTGTCGTCTCAGTCTAGGAATGGAGCCTGCAAGAAAATTGAGAACTTCACGATGGCCTACAATGCCTTCGAGATGGTCTCCGAAACAGCCTCTGAATCCGACGGAGCAAGCCATGGCCAGAGCTTCTTTTTCGACATTCATATTTCTGATTTTGTAAGACATTAAATCGTCCGGATCAGGAATTCCGAAGTCAGCGGAGGCCTCCGGCCTGGCCGCAAACAGCGAGATGCCGCCGTAATAGGCCTTGAGTTGAGCGGAGACAGACGCAGGGCTGCCGCGCACGGTCAGCAGGAAGACGGGCTTTGCTGGTTCGAAAGTAAAAAGGTCTACTGAAACATCCGATTCAATGCGGGCATAATTGCTTAGCAGCGGCAATTCACGTTTCAGGAAACGGTACACGGACTCTCTGTGGATTGTTATAGGAGCGGCGTAGATTCCGTGGTAAGGCAGTGGGAGAAGGTTTTTCAGAGGCCAGACATGGCCGGCGGCATGAATCCAGCCTTTTTTCCCGGAGACGAGGTATACTGGCGATTCACCGTTTGAATCAAAAGGGACCTCTGTATGCGCAGAAACGTTGATTTCACCGTTCTCTTCGTTGATATCCATTCTGAGGTGCGTTGTTAAAGGCGTGCTGTCGACGGAGAGGCGGCCCATGCCATTCATCTCGGCGCCTTTCCCCTTCAACAGTTCAAGGATATTTATGAAATCGGTCCGGTTCAGAGTCAGACGGCTTCGCGCCGGACCTTCGGAAATATCTTCCAGAACGTAGAGCAGGGACTCGTCCTTCTTACTCATGGACAAGGTGATATCGCGGGGAACATCATCAAGCCCCAGCGCTTTCCCTTTGCAATGGATCTCGCAGCCTAGTTCTATGGCGTCATTTTCGAAGCCCTCAATCCAGTTTCTGTCTAGCCTCAGTTCGAGAGTGGCTGGCAGCGAGCCCGGGGCGCCGGAAGGGGCGCGCTTTATGTACTGGGAGTCATCTATTGAAGCAAGACGCCTTGCCCGTCTCATTTCCGCGAGGAACCTGTTGTTGCGGTCCGGGTCGGTGTTGCGTCTGACCATGGTTTCAGCGATAGCGATCGCATGCGAGCAGATTATGCCTCTCTGTTTGTTTGCGTAACAGGGACACAGGTTTTCGACTGTGTTATTCTCCAGCAATCGAAGCCCGGTTTTTAGAGGATGATTATTCCACAGGATCGAGCCTTTTATACAGGAGTCTTCATAGTCCGCTTCGATTACCAGTCCTTTTTCAACGATAACCTGAGCGTCCTTAACTACCTGTGGTCCGGCCCAGTCGATAAGCATTTTATGTGTTATTGAACGCATTGCATTTTGTGTCCTCGGGGTGCAATGGCTCTTCTGTTATGTGTTATAAGCCTGCATCAGAATTACGATTGTATCCCCGCACCCTTAGCCCGCATATCTCACAGAATTTCGTAGTGAGAGCGTGGAAAGTGCTGCTGCGGGGGTGGGAATTGGTGAAATGCCGGAGCAGCCGTATAAACATACTGCAATCTGGCGTTTTGTCAATTCGTGCCCTCGCAGTGGTGCTTTCCGCACTCGCAGCAGGAATTCTGTGAGATATGCGGGCTAGTTCCTTCTTCTGCCTTAGCCGAATGCAGAGATCCGCGACCAGCGCAATGCCGCCGCATATTAGAAAAGGGTACATCATGGGAGGAAACACCTCAGACAGGCCGGAAAGCCGCCAGAGAAGGTTATACTTGGTGGACCACTTTGCCCCTGCAAGAAAAGGGAAGAGCCAGAATGCCATGAGACAGATACTGAGTCCGTAGATTTTCAACAGGCACAAGACCCTGGCTGTCAGGCCCTTTCTCTTGATAAGAAAGAAGAGGCTCATAGCCGCTACCATTACAATGCCGACTCCGTGACTCAGTCCAACGATGCTCATGAGAATAGCAGTCGGAACCACGCGTCCGCGTTTGTGCAATACAGTTGAATATAGAATCCCTGCAAGAAAAAAACTTAGAGCAAAGGCAATCTGGTAGTTAAACTCTCCGGAAAGAACGCTCAGTATATTTCCGCCCCACATGGAATGACTGTCGTTAAATAAAAACGGCATTGTAAACACTGCCGCCAGGGCCGGAGCCGGAAAAGGAAATCGCAGCGACGTCGCGAAACGGTAGATGCAGAAGGGCAGCATTATCACCGAACCGACGCACATGAATTTGAATGCTGTTTCAAGCGGCACGACCAAACCCGCCACGGCGGTTATCAGGAAGGGCAGTGGGAAGTAGAACTGAAACAGCGGAAAGCCTGCATAGTTGCCGTAGCTCCACCCGATCACCCGAAAGTCCGGGAGAATACGATTCTTGAGAAAGTGCAAGGCGGTGAAATGGGATGACATGTCTCCGCCCGCAGGAGTGGTTTGCAGCAGGCATTGCTCCAGATTCATAGCCCATGCTATAAAAAGCGAGATTATAATCAGAACCGTAAAATCCGCGTACCTGTGAGCCCGTTTCTGACCGGTCATAGTCACTCCTTCGCGGGTCGTAAAGAATAGAACTGTGCTGCCATGTACACTGCCAGCAAGAGCGCCAGACCGGTGAATATCCATACGCGATGTCTTAGAATAGTTTCCGCAAGGCCTGATTCCACTACTTCAATGCGACAGAGCCCCTTCTGGTCATAACGGTATCCCTCAATATTGGTTGTTCCAAGCACAAGAGCATTATATGAACTGCCCGGCAATGCGGAAAAGTTTCTGATATCCAACTCTAACCTGGCTTCTTCGTTCGGTCCAAGGCGCAACTTTTCATTATTTGAATCCGCCGATATTTCCTTTGGCAGCGCCGTTTTCAGGATCAGTTCCCTACTCTGTCCGGTAAGATTCTTTACCGTCACCGGGATATGAGCCTTGACCTCAAGCGAGGTTTTATCACACTTGATAAGGAACGGGCGCGAAACCGCTTTTTCCGTGGAAGCATCTGCGTATGTTATCGCGGAGAACGGATGGGCATTGGCGTCCTCGTAGTGCATCAGAATTGGAATAATGATCCTGGCAAACTTTTCATCAGTCTCTAACTCCACGGAATGCGAGATTTTTGAACCCGGGGGTATACTTGCGGTCGCAGGTGTTGAAACAGGCTCTGACATAAAAAGCGCGTCAGCCTGCACATTATGCGCAGCCTCGTCTCCCTGATTCTCCATTGAAATCTCAATCATCACCGTTTTATTGCTGACAGAAGTCCTGACATCCGCACTGATGCGTATAAATCCCGCATGCGAGTCAAGGTCAAGGTCTGCAAAGCATAAAAAAACAGCGATGGACAATGTCACTGCAGCAATATCTCTCATTTGCCGATAAGCTTGCCGTTGATTACGGGTGGGAGTCAAACAATTTTGGCTCTTCCGCAGAATCTGTGGTGAAACAGACCTACTTTCAGTATCCACAGATTCTTCGGAAATACTCCTATTGAAGAGCCGTGGCGCCATAATTCGAATCACCAAAATACAGGTTGCATGTCTTGACAACTTGCCAAAGTCTTCCGAATATGACCAAAGAAAGCATTTCGGATAACCCGCATATCTCACAGAATTTCGTAGTGAGAGCGTGGAAAGTGCTGCTGCGGGGGTGGGAATTGGTGAAACGCCGGAGCAGCCGTATAAACATACTGCAATCTGGCGTTTTGTCAATTCGTGCCGTCGCAGTGGGGCTATCCGCGCTCGCAGCAGGAATTCTGTGAGATATGCGGGCTAAGCACTTTGTAGTGGTAAAAGTTTTATAAAAACGAATGAAAGCTGGGAAGATCGATTGACGACTACGGCGACGACTACGAAATACGATCCACATTCGCTAAAGCTACGGCGGACATGAGAGATGTGCTCCCAATCGTCTGCCCTAGTCGTCGCCGTAGTCGTCGACCGAAATGGACAGGAAAGCGGGGGAGAATCGGGCATCATGCTCTAACCACCTGCCAAATGGTCAGTTAGACAGATAAGAGTCCGGATTTCTTGATATCGTTCAAAAGGTACGGCATTAGGTCACAGCCACCTTCTGGATC
>CAYTRK010000093.1:0-8273 GCA_964440205.1 uncultured Victivallaceae bacterium | reverse complement strand
CACATTCTAGCTTGCGCGGATACCATCTTCAACCCACAGATTGTGCAGATGATCCTTTAAATTGTTCCTCATAAATGAGCAGGGTCCGTGCCAGTTCGATCTCCTCCTGCCCGCACTTGATACCATTCGGCACAACAACTACTTACACAATATGACCTCCTGTTTCCGTGCGTCACCCTGACACAACCTGAAACCGTTGCCCTGCCCGACTGCGTCATTATGTCTCTTTTTGCTATGCTTCACGCGAAGCCGTTCTGTACTGTGCCTGTGCAAGACCCTCAAATTGGACAGATTACGAACCCTCGCCATGCGGCAGGCAGCAGGTTGGCATAGTGGTTGCTCAGACTGTCGCCTGATGAGTTCAAAAAGAAAATAGCAATACGAATTTCACCCTTGCACTCGCGCCCGATTTTTCTGAAACTGCGGGCTTTGTTTAGGCGAAAAATTGAGTGGGATTTGCTCGGAGGGCAACATGCTTGAAGCACAGGAATTGAACAAGTCTTTCGGAAGCATTGATGCAGTAAAGAACGTTTCGTTCAGAGTTGAAAAGGGCGAGGTCCTCGGATTCCTCGGCCCGAACGGGGCGGGCAAAACAACGACTATGAGAATGGTTACCGGTTTCCTGCCCCCCACTTCCGGAACCGCAACAGTATGCGGCTTTAACGTCGGCGCCAGCCCGGTTGAAGTCAAGAGGCGCCTTGGATACCTTCCGGAAAATGCTCCGGCTTACGATTCGATGACGGTCGCGGGTTTTCTGAAATTTGTGGCCGAAGCCCGGGGTTACCGCGGGGCCGAGAAGGAGAAACGCATTGAGGGGGCGATTGAGAAGTGCTACCTCCAGGAAGTCAGGTGCCAGACTATCGACACGCTGTCTAAGGGCTACGGCCAGCGGGCATGCCTTGCTCAGGCTATTCTGCACGATCCTCCCGTACTGATCCTCGACGAGCCCACGGCCGGATTGGATCCGAACCAGAAACAGGTTGTAAGACAGATGATTAACGACATGGCATCGGACAAGGCCATCATAATATCAACCCATATCCTGGAGGAAGTAGACGCCGTATGCACACGCGCAATAATCATAAGCAGGGGTTCCATTGTGGCGGACGCCACGCCACAGGAACTTAAAAGCAGAACACCTTCCGGGAAACTCGACGACGTATTCCGCAAATTGACCATGGGGGAGGAAGAAATCAATGCATAGCCTCAGGAATTGCTCAATTGTCTTCAAGCGAGAGCTCAAGTCTTATTTTGAATCACCGGTTGCTTACGTCTTTCTTATTGCGTTTCTGATGCTTGTCTCCTTTCTGACTTTCTCTGTAACGCATTATTATGAAAGAATGAGCGCCGATCTGACTCCGTTTTTTACATGGCACCCCTGGGTATACCTTCTGCTGGTCCCGGCGGCCACCATGGCAACATGGGCAGAAGAAAGAAAATCCGGCACGGTTGAACTCCTGCTTACCCTGCCCATTACCATGACCCAGGCTATACTCGGCAAGTTTTTTGCCGCATGGATTTTTATTGGACTGGGACTGGTTCTTACTTTTCCAATTGTGGTAACAACCGATTTACTTGGAGATCCGGACCTCGGCGTGGTGGTCGCAGGTTACCTGGGTTCTTTCCTGCTGGCCGGAGCGTATGTGTCCATCGGCATGCTCACTTCTTCGATGACCAGGAGCCAGGTCATAAGTTTTGTCCTCGGCCTGGCCGTCGGCCTGGTTCTTCTTCTCGCAGGGTGGGAACCCATCCTGGGCTTTTTCCGCGATGTGGGCGCCCCGAACTGGGTAGTGGAAGGTGTCGGCGCATTCAGTTTCATGCCGCACTTTGAATCGCTGCGCCGAGGAGTAATCGACCTCAGAGACGTTGTCTACTACGTAAGCGTAATGGTCTTCATGATTTTTGCAACGCATGTAGTACTCGAAAGCCGCAAGACAGCTTGACATTCAAACCAGCAATGGAAGTCGAAACAAAGGTCACAATATGAAACAGAAAAAAGCATTACTCAAAACAAGCGCCAGCGCCATAGGAGTAATTGCGGTGTTGGCTATCATTGTCGCCGTCAACGCACTCCTGAACAACTTTCGGGCCAGGCTCGACCTCACAGAAAAAAACCTGTACACGCTTTCGGACGGAACCAGGCAGATCATCGATGAACTTGACTCCACGGTCACACTTAAATTCTTCTTCAACCGCGCCAATCCGGAGGTGCCAATTTTTATAAAGAATTACGCAAACCACGTCGAAGACCTCCTCAAGGAATACGAGATTGTCTCAGGCGGAAAGATCAATGTGGTCATGTACAACCCGGAACCGGATTCGGATGACGAGGAATGGGCGCGAAACTACGGGCTGCGCCCACAACAGATGGAAATGTTCGGACCGCCTGTTTATCTCGGCCTCGTAGCGGTTTCCGGAGGAGAAGAAGAAGTTATACCCGCCCTTGACCCGAACCAGGAGCAGCTTCTGGAATACCATGTAAGCAGACTGATCCACCGGGTCGACCAGCCCGAGCGTCCCGCTGTCGGGGTACTCAGTTCCCTGCCTGTGCTGGGCTCGGATATTCCGCCGCAAATGGCTATGCGAATGCAACAGCAACAGCCGGAAAAATGGGTTAGCTTCCAGGAGATAGAATCCGACTATGAACTGGTCCGCGTTGAACCCGACACCGATGAAATATCGCCGGATCTCAAGACACTCATCATTGCGCATCCCAAACAACTCTCAAACGAGACGCTCTATGCCATCGATCAGTTCCTCCTGCGCGGCGGCAGACTTATGGTCTTTGTCGATCCGCTAAGCGCAGCCGACGCCAGAATGTCAGCCTCCCAGAATCCAATGAACATGGGCGCAAACAATTCTTCGAACCTCGAAAAGCTTTTCTCCGCATGGGGGGTCGATTTCTCGTCGGACAAAGTCGTAGCCGACCCGAGGCTGTTTACGAGGATACAGGGAGCAGAAGGGTTGGAAGACAGCCTCGTGTGGCTTTCACTGCGGGAACCCGGCTTTAACAGCGAGGAGGTCATCACTTCTCAGCTCGACCTCATGGTTCTGCCCTCTGCCGGGCACTTCACCATAACAGACAATAAGGACGAACTGGAGTTCACAACACTTATGACTTCATCCGAGGACGCCGGCGTAGTGAGCCCCAGAGCTGCACAGATGGGATCGGGAATGATACAGCGTGAATTCAAACGCAAGGGCTCGGCGCTGGATTTAGCAATGAAAATAGACGGAACCTTCTCGACAGCATTTCCCGAAGGGCCGCCCTCGCCGGAACCAGAGAGTAAAGAAGACGAAGAGGAGATCGCGAAAAACGGACCGGCCCCCATTCAGACAGGACAAAGCACGGTAATAGTAGTCGGCGATGTGGATATGCTCTTTGACCCGTTTTGCGTTCAGGAGATTCCGGCATTCGGCGGGCACCAGCTCATAAACGACAACCTCCACTTTTTCGCCAATGGGGTAGACCTCCTGGCAGGAAGTCCAGCGCTTATAAACATACGGTCTCGCGGCGAATTCGAGCGCGTGTTCGACAAAGTGCTGGAACTCGAAAGCGAAGCCAGAGAGCAATGGCAGGAAAAGGAAGAATACCTGCAGCAGAAATTGAATGAAACCCGGCAGCAGCTTCGCGACCTGAGGACAGCCGGAGAATCTGAGAATATAATCCTGAACGAAAAGCAACGCCAGGCCATCGAGAAATACAGGAAAGAGGAACAGAGAATCCAGGAAGAACTCAGGGACGTCAGAAAAAACCTGCGCAAAGACATTGAGCAGCTTGGCATGAAAATAAAGGTTATAAACATTGGCCTGATGCCGTTGATAGTAGCGCTGTCGGGAATAGCTTTTGCGCTGTACCGGAAGCAGAAAAGAAAAAGAACCGCAGGCTGATTTTGCTCCAGGAGGAAAGACTTATGAAAACCAGAAATGTAGTCATTCTCGTCACCGCCGCAGTAGCGCTGTCGCTGCTGGCTTTTCTCAGTTCGCTCAAACAGATGGAATACGGCCCCTCGGACGAAGGCAAGAAAGTTTTGCCCGATCTGCCGGTCAATGACATCAGCAGAATTGTAATAACGGACGGAAACAGCGTCTCGAAACTTGTCAAGACCGAAGACAACTGGGTCGCCGCCAACCAATACAATTACCCTGTCAAATTTAAAAATATTCGCGACGCGCTTCTTGATCTGCACGAACTGAAGGTCGGACAGCTCGTCAACGCCGACCCGGAGCAGATCAAGGACCTCAAGTTACTTTCTCCGAGAGAGGCAACCGAAAACGCGGGTATATTGATGGAAATGTATACCAACGGCTCGGAGCCTGTAGCTCATCTGCTTCTGGGAAGAAAAAGAATGTCGAAGGGAGCAGGCAGGTTTAACATGGGCAACTACCCGAGTGGAAGATATGTTTCTCCCGACGGAGGAAAAACCGTTTACCTTGTATCAGAAACGCTGAACAATATCTCCGTAGATATTACCGACTGGATGGACAACCAGATCGTTCATGTGCCTTCCTCGAAAGTCAGAGAGGTAACCTTACGCGGCCCGAACCGGGAGCCTTTTACACTGACGCTGGATGAAGAGGAGGACGTTCTGAAACTGACAGACCTGGCGGAAAACCTCGAGATGAATCCAACCGAAGCCTACTCGCTGCGCAGCGCTCTAAGCTATTTCCGTTTTGACGATATCGCCGACCCTTCTCTGCCCGAAAAAGAAATGGGCCTCGACGACCCTTCTATTTTCACCGTCAAAACAAAGGCAGGCACATCCTATACAATCCGGATTGGATCATCAGTAAGCGAAGATAATCCCGCCCGATATGTTCAACTAAGCGCGTCGAAGTTAGAGGCCAAAGAGTCCGAAGCCGAAAATGAAGATGAAGACGACCAACCCGGGGATGAAGATAAGGAAACCGAAGATTCGGAAGCCAAACAGGACCCGGCGGAGAAGGTCAGAAATTTAAACCGGAAATTCAGCAATTGGACTTACATAATTTCCGAATACAAAATTGAACCAATGCTGAAAAGCAGGGAAGACCTTACCAAAGAAAAGGTACAAGAGGACAAACCGCAGGCAGAAGAAAGGGCGAAAGGGCCCGAAGCCGAAACCGCTGAATAGGTTTCTACAACCCGCTTGCCGCCAACTGTTCTGCCTGCCGTCGGCACAATCCCGTGCTTTCCTCACGGTCTTTCCCCGCTCTATTAGTCTGTCGCGGAGCTAATCTTGCCGGGCTCAAATACGTTTTAACAACGGGGAGTTGAACGGAACTCAGGGCCAAGAATAATAAAAGGAGCCAAATATGGACAATGACATACAGAAGACAACAGACCTGGTAAAGGCGCAGGCACAGTCATTCGAGAACCTGCGCACCGAAATAGGCAGAGTACTGGTTGGACAGGAAAAACTTGTAAGCCGCATGATGATAACATTGATATCCGGCGGTCACATACTGCTCGAAGGTGTCCCCGGACTTGCAAAAACCACTGCTGTTAAAACCCTGGCCTCGGCGCTTGGACTTGGTTTCAGCAGAATATCTTTTACCCCCGACCTTCTCCCTGCCGACGTGATAGGAACAATGATCTACGATCCGGGCAGCGGCGCTTTTAATCCCAAGCAGGGCCCGGTTTTTACGAATCTGCTCCTTGCCGACGAAATTAACAGAGCCCCGGCCAAAGTCCAGTCTGCGCTCCTTGAGTCCATGCAGGAACACCAGGTGACCATCGGCGAGAATACTTATCACCTGCCCGAACCGTTTATGGTAATGGCTACTCAGAACCCTATTGAACAGGAAGGAACATATCCCCTGCCCGAAGCGCAAATCGACAGGTTCATGCTCAAGTATCTGATTGAACACCCTTCGAAAGATGAGGAACGAAAAATAATGGACCGTTTCAGCCGAAAGCATGAAGTCGAAGTCAAACCGGTCCTCAGCGACCGCGAACTTTCGCAAATGAGATCCATACTAGACCAGGTTTACTGCGACGAAAAGGTGGGTGAATACATCCTGGACATAGTGTTCGCCACCCGCAAGCCTTCGGAATACAAGCTCGACAAACTCGAAAGCCAGATTGAATACGGAGCGTCGCCGCGCGCCTCGCTCTTTCTAAACCTGGCTGCAAGGGCCAACGCAATGCTTAACGGCCGCGCATATGCCACTCCGCAGGATGTAAAAGAACTGGCTCACGACGTCCTCAGACACCGCATTATTCTTACTTACGAAGCAGAAGCAGAGGATGTTGACAGCGATTCGGTTATTGAACACATCCTCAATGAAATACCCGTTCCCTGAGAGGAGTCTGAAAAGAATGGCAATAGATACCGCAGAACTTATGAAGCAGGTTCGCAGAATCCGAGTCATTACGAACCGGCAGGTCGATGAATTCCTCTCCGGTGAATACCATTCGGTTTTCAAGGGCCAGGGCATCGAATTCGACGAAGTCCGCGAATATGTCAGCGGCGACGACGTCAGGTCTATTGACTGGAACGTCACCGCGCGCATGGGACACCCGTTTGTCAAACGTTTCTGCGAGGAACGGGAACTGACCATAGTTTTCATGGTAGACGTCTCAGGATCCCAGCGCTTCGGATCAGAGAAAAAATCAAAAATAGAAGCGGCGGCGGAATTGACCTGTCTGCTTGCGCTTTCCGCTATTAAGAACCAGGACAAAGTGGGGCTTGTTCTTTTCAGCGACAGAATAGACAAATTCATTCCCCCTCGCAAGGGCCGCAAAGCCGCCATGCGTCTTGTACGGGAAGTGCTGGCAGCGGAAGCCACTACTCATCGGACGGATATAGGCGCAGCTTTCCGCTTTCTCAACAAAGTGCAGAAACGCAAGGCGGTTGTATTCCTGATTTCCGACTTCATGGATGCCGGCTACGATAAACAACTCCGGATTGTGTCCCAGAAACACGACCTGATATGTTGCCCTGTCGCTGATCCCCGCGAAATCACAATTGTCAACTCCGGCCTTATCGAGATTGAAGACCCGGAAACAGGAGAACTTTGCCTTATAGACACGGCCTCCTCCGCTTTCAGAAACTCTTATCATTCGGCGGCCGAAAGCCACCGCAATGCTCTCGCCGACACTTTCAGAAGGATCCGCGTTGATACCATTTCACTCTCAACTGATCGTCCGTTTGTGGAAGATGTTCGAAAATTGTTTAAAAAGAGACAGGCCAGAGCAGCGGGCCGATGAGGCGTAGACAGCATGAATAGGTCTTTTGTTTTTACGAGCATTGGTTCAGGATTTAGCCGTCGGCAAACCTTTGTTTACGCGTTTATTGCGGCTGTATTGCTCTCAACGCCAGATTCTTCAGCTCAAACGCATGAATCTGTTTCAACGAATAATGTCATCAAACAGGAGAAAAGGCACGGGGCGGTTTCAGTACAGATAACTCTGGATCCAGCCTCCGTTCGGCTTGGCCGGGATGTGCTCTTCGGATTGACTGTTCGCTCGCCATCGTCGGTCGAAGTCAAACTCCCGCGGATCGAGGACCGTGCTGAAGGTTTTGACGTCAATGCTGTTTATGACCGGGAACCGGTCACGGAAGACGGCATAACTACACTTGAACGTCGAGCATTGCTGACCCCCCGAGTGGCCAAGGAATACAGGTTGGCCCCTATGCCAATTGTCTGCACCGACCGCAGCAAAGCTCCGGAACAGACCGACTGGTTTCCCACAGACCCTGTCGAACTTGACGCGCTGCCAGTTTACAGTGGAACCATTGAAAACTCACTGAAGTCGGAACCCCGGATCACAAAACTTCTGCCCTCGGTTCGCGCTTTTCTTGTATACATCCTGCTGATTCTCTTCGTTTGCGCTTTAATCTGGGCGGCTATACGGACTGGAAAGAAATTGAGAACACACGCAAAAATAAAGCGTATGTCTCCCGCGGAAAGAGCGCTTACTCGACTGGATAAACTGCTCGCAAAAAAGCTCATCGAGAAAAACCGCGTAAAGGATTTCTATATCGAGTTGACCATGATTGTCCGAAGATACATTGAGGAACAGCACGGAATAAGAGCCCCGGAACAGACTACCGAAGAATTTCTGAAAACAGTCAGCCTGAATCCGGATTTCAGGCAGGAAATCATAGACCGACTGAAGGAATTTCTTGAAGCTGCGGACCTTGTAAAGTTTGCTGCCTACAAACCGTCCGCCGAAATGATACAGAAATCGGTCGACACGGCCAGACAGTACATCAAAGCCAATACCGGAAACAATAATGTTTAGTTTTTCATCTCCTTACTATTTTATTCTTCTGCTTCCGCTGGCC
>CAYTRK010000092.1:0-8280 GCA_964440205.1 uncultured Victivallaceae bacterium | reverse complement strand
TAGAAGGATATACCCCGGCGCCGAATATGTCATCAGTCCGGCAAATGATTGAAAAACTGCGCACACACGCAGGCATTCTCGATGCCGACCTCCTGAGCGAAGACGAACTCAGACCAAACCCGGTTCACCAAGAGGCATGGGAGGATATTGACGGCGCTTTCTTCGCTCTTGAAATAAGGGTCCCGACACCATGAACCATAATCTTCAAACATATCACCTTATATCCGAAAGGCGGAAAACACTAATTGTTCTGCTCCTGAATGCTGCTGTCGCGCTGGCGTTGTTTTTCGGTCTGCTTATGCCGTCAAAACGCCGAACCGAAAGGCTTCATTCAAATATCGACGAGCTTTCCAGCAATATCACTAAACTTAAGGGCAGACGAGCCACCCCCACCGGCGCTCTGCTCCAAAGAGCAAAAAAACGGGTCGAGACGCTTGAACATAGGTGGGAAATAGTCCGTTCCAGAGCGGACACATTCAAAAAAGGCTCCTTTGTCGAAAGCATGGCGCCAGGCACATCCGATAACCGCATAGACTTCAGGGTGGCTTTATACAAAGCACGCGAAAAACTCAGAGCCACAGCCATTGCCGCAGACACAGACCTGCCACATCCCCTCGCACTTGAGGAGAGCGTTTCACCTGGAGGAAATTCCGCGTTAAAGATGTGGCAGCTAGCTTCCATCATAAAGATTCTCTCCGCCATAATGGAACATGGAGCAAAAAGCATAGACCGCATAGAAGCGCTTGAACCACAGGAACATCCCACCGAGGACGACCTTTCCGCGCCGGCGTATGAATTGCCGGTTGCAGTTTCATTTAAAATGGATTTTAAATCCCTCGCAAAACTGATCGATCATTCGCTCTCCCGCGAAAGTTTTATGGCATGGCGGGCAATCAACATAGAAAACAAATCAAGACATCCGGAAGGTCCGCTCCACATCGACGCCATTATCGCAGCAGAACACTTTGGCATGGATCCGGGACATCGCCTCGTTCTGCCCGACGCTGAAACAGGAGAGACGAACTGAAATGAGACTGTGGCGCTATTTCGCAAACATCAACGCCCGCGCAACAACGCTTATGGTCATCATGGGCTCGTTGCTATTATGCTGGAAGCTTTCCTTGCCACTTACCCGGCTTCCTGCCGATACATACAAGGCGAAGCAGCCTTCTCGAAGCGGCAATAAACATTATAGCAGAAAATTCAATAGTAGAATCCCATGGCAACCCGCCGTGGAAGTTACTGACAATCCTTTTTCTTCAGTTTTCCTTTCCGAACTTGCCCGAAAACAGCGGGAAGCCGAAAGAAAGAGAGAACAAGAAAAAGCAAACGCTAAGCCAAAAACCAAACCACAACCAGAATCGAAGCCAAAACCGAAGCCCAAGCCAAAGCCGAAGCCTCCTTTCATTGTCAAGAAAGTGACCCTGACATACAGGGGTACGTTGACCAGAATCGACGGCCAAACCATAGCAATTCTGCAATTGCCTTCGGGCGAGGTAACCCACTTACTCCCGGAACAAACGGTTATGAAGGAAATTGTCGTTGACGGCTTTACTCGCTCCCGTCTTCAGGTTACTCTTCCGAACGGAACAAACGCTGTAATTAAAGCGGGACAAAAGAAAACTCTCAGCTACAGAATACCTCGAAAGAAATGAGTAACACCGCAGACAATAAGGGCAAAGCAAGAACGAATTCCGCCGCAGACGGAGACGTTGCCGAACAGCTCGCGCCGATTCTTACGGAAAGAGGCTATGTTTCCAGGAAACAGATCGACGAGGCGCTCCAACGCGCCAGGTGGACCGACGAATCCCTCTATGATATTCTGCTTAACGAAAAAATAGTCTCCGAGGATGTTCTCCTCAAAATCCTGTCTGAACTTTCCGGGATCCCTTTCAGGAAACTTCTCTACACCGAGATAGATCCGGATTCAACCCGCTATGTCAATTCAAGAGTCGCCGTCAGGTATCACATAGCGCCTCTGGGCGTGGAAGACGAAAGACTGGTCCTGGCCTCGGATCGTATTTTTGATTCCACAACCGCTGACCAGCTCCGCCTGGTGCTGGGCTTTCCCGTAGAATGGGTTTTGTGCACCTCTCATGATCTCAACGAATGCATCAAATACTACTATGGTGTAGGCATAGAAACCTTTCTCCAAATGCATTCGGACATCTCCGATGGCCAGGCCGGATCAGTGTCGGAACACGAATCAGCGCGTGTAACCGCATTCGTCCAGAGAATCATCAAAGATGCTGTCAATGCCAACGCTACGGACATCCACTTTGAACCGGACGCTTCTGGTCTGAACCTGCGCTACCGTATTGACGGGGTACTCTCTCGAGTGGCGCTGCCCGAGGCAGCGCAGCAATACCGGAAAGCCGTCATATCGGCTGTCAAAGTAATGGGCCAATTGAACATTGCTGAGAAAAGGCTACCACAAGACGGCCGTTTCTCCACTACTGTTAACGACGAAGATATTGACCTTCGGGTTTCAGTTCTTCCTTCTTCTCACGGCGAAGCTGTTAATCTCCGTATTTTAAAACGCCATGGAACTTTCCTCACCCTCGAACAACTCGGCCTGAGAGAAGAACAGAGACAGACGCTAGACGAACTTATATGCAATCCTCACGGAGTGATTCTTTTTACCGGCCCTACAGGCAGCGGCAAAACAACTTCTCTGTATGCTTCACTTGCAAGCCTTAATACCGAAGAGCGCAAGATAATAACTATCGAAGATCCTGTTGAATACGACATCAGCCGTGTTATGCAGCTCCAGGTAAAGCCCGACATAGGCTTTACATTCAGCTCCGGGCTCCGGTCCGTACTCAGGCACGACCCGGACATTGTCCTTATCGGCGAAATACGGGATTACGAGACAGCCGAGATTGCGGTAAGTTCCGCCCTCACAGGACATCTCGTCTTCAGCACTCTCCATACTAACGATTCCGCGAGCGCCGTCGCCCGGCTGTCGGACATCGGAGTGGAACCCTACCTTATATCTTCCGGACTCAAAGGCGCCGTAGCCCAACGGCTGGTTCGAAGGGTATGCAATTCATGCAAGGTGCCCGCCGATCTGGACTCATCCGTTAAAGATAAAGCGCTGGCCAACCTGCCCTCGCTGGACCACAAACACCGCTTTTACAGGGGAGAAGGTTGCCCGGATTGCAGATTTACCGGTTACCACGGCAGAAAGGCCGTCTTCGAGATACTCGTTGTAAACGATGAGATCAGAAAACTGATCGTCCAGCAGACCTCCAGTTCCGCTATTATGAACCATGCCGTATCGGAAGGGCTTCTGACATTGCGCAACAGTGGTATGGCCTGCGCGGCTGAAGGGACGACAACCATCGAAGAAGTCTTAAGAGTTACCTGAACCGCAACACTTCTTATACTTCTTTCCGCTTCCGCATGGACAAAGCTCGTTGCGGCCTACCTTTCCTCCGGCCGCCTGCGCGCCGCCGGAATCCGAACCGGACAACGCCGGCCGCGACCTTTCATTCCTTATCTCTTCTGCAAGACGCCGGAACTCAGGCAAAGCATGGGAATAGAATTTTTTCCAGCCTTTGCACAGTTGACTGACCTGTTGCGTTCGGCTGCCCCTTCCCGGCCGATTCTTCGGACAGTCACCCGCGCACAACTCAAGGTATTCGCAAGAGAGACATTCTTCAGCCAATTGTCTTTTCCTCTCGCCAAATTTCATGTATGTCTCCGACTCAGCCATTTCTTTCCATCCTGTCCGAAGAACATTGCCAAGCTTAAGCTCGGTTTCCGCAAAAAAATCGCAAGGATAAACATCTCCGTTATATTCAACCATGAAGTACTGCCTGCAATCATCGCCCATCGCGCATACATTGCTGCCGCCGGTCACAAGTTTGTAAACTATAGAGTCAAACAATCTTACCGAAACAGTCCGGGTATCACCGTCTATCCACTCGTCAAATATGCCGCAAAGAAAATCCCCCCACTCATCGCCGTCTATAGCGTAAGGCAACAGCCTGCCGGACTTGTCGAATTCCACGCATTCAATGTACTGGTGATACATAAAGCCAAGCTCCTTCAGGTACCGATACACTTCATGGGGCTGGAGCACATTGGCTTTTGAAACAAGAGTCAGAATATTGAAATCCACTGCGTTGCGTCTTAGCGTCTCTATCCCCTTCAATACCGCCGGATGTGAACCTGATCCATCAGGATAACGCCTGTAACGATTATGTATGCTCTCCGGCCCGTCAAGACTAACCCCGACCAGAAACTTGTATTCAGCCAGGTGCGCGGCAAATTCATCATCAATAAGCGTTCCGTTTGTCTGCAGCCCGTTCGACACGCTGCAGCCGGGAAAGCCGAACTCCTTCTGGTAAGCAGTTACCTTCCGGAAAAAATCCACACCCATCAGCGTCGGCTCTCCGCCCTGCCACCCGAACGTGTAAGAAGGCTGAGCAGTGGCCATATAGCTGCGCACCAGGTTCCGCAACGTTTCGTCGCTCATCCTGTGGGTAGCGGTTTCCGGGTATAATCCTGCCTTCGGAAGATAAAAACAGTAAGAGCACCTCAGATTACAGTCCGCAGACGCAGGCTTGATTAGCAGGGTGAAACTCTTCACGGATGCCGCTACTCCAGGTTTACCATGGCCTTGAGAACATCCAGGCGTCCGTCAATCTCATCCATGCTAAGCTCGCTCAGGCGTTCCAGACTGAATTCCTCCACCCCGAACGATGCTACCACAGCTCCGTACATCAGACCCTTCCTTATCGACTTGGCGGTAACCTCTCCGTCCCGGGCAAGTGAACCCATAAATCCGCCGGCAAAAGAATCTCCCGCGCCCGTAGCATCCCTGATCTCGTCTACAGGAAAAGCAGGAACAATGAATATGCTGCCTTGGGAAAAAAGAATACCGCCGTGTTCACCTTTCTTGATGATCACGTAATCAGGGCCCATGTCCATAATCATTTCAGCGCATTTCTTCAAGTTGTGCTCGTCAGTCAGAAGCCGAGCCTCACTGTCATTCAAACTCAACATATCCACCCGCCCGATTACCTGTTCAAGATCCTTCCGGGCTATGTTTATCCACAGATCCATAGTATCAGCCACTACAAACCGCGGGGTTTTGATCTGCGACAAAACATGTAGCTGCAATTCTGGAGAAATATTGCCAAGCAACAGGAACGGAGCTTCAACATACGATTCAGGCAGGCTCGGCGAAAAAGTCTCAAATACGTTTAAATCGGTTGAAAGAGTATGTCGGTCATTCATGTTGTCTTCATAAACGCCGGACCATCGGAACGTTTTGCCCTGCGCAATCTGCAGGCCTTCAAGATCAATGCCGAATTTCTCATACATCGCACGATGCCTGCCTGGAAAATCCTCGCCGGCTACAGCAACCATGCCTACCCTGGTAAAAAATGACGCCCCTGAACATGCATAACTGACAGATCCGCCCAGAAGATCTTCTCTTTTCTCATTCGGTGTTTCTATGGTATCAAGCCCCAGTGACCCCACAACAATCAATTCCGGCTTGCCTGCATTTCCTTCTATATTACCCATTTACTCAATCTACTCCCTTCCAGTCTCTCTCGTTTTTTTCAGTTAAGCCGGCTTATGCTCGGCTGCAATCTCTCTTACCGTAACCTGGACGTGCCTGACATCAGATATTCCCAGCCCACTACTCATTGCTTCCCGTATACGGCTCTGCATCAGTTCACATGCCTCGTGTATCTGCGGACCGGCTTTTACCTTTAATTCAACGTTGATATCAATCGCACGCCTGCGCGGTAAAACTTCGGACCTCATCCTCATCACGGAAGGAAACTCAGAAGACAACCTGGCAATATAGTCTTCAATTGCCTCCGTGCTTATGCTGGTTGTGCCTTCTTCACCATCATAAGAAAGGTACCTTTGACGCTTTCCCCTCTTCAAACCCGACGCTGCATAGATAATACCAAGAAAAATAAGCGCAGCCCCCACAGCCATTGCCAGCCCCCGCTCCTGCCTTACGGTATACAAAGCCATACCCCACCACGATTGTGATGCCGACACAAAAAGTATAAGCAA
The DNA here is from genome assembly GCA_964440205.1 of uncultured Victivallaceae bacterium. Taxonomy (GTDB): domain Bacteria; phylum Verrucomicrobiota; class Kiritimatiellia; order UBA8416; family CAYSRM01; genus CAYSRM01. The sequence continues at coordinate 2,235 of CAYTRK010000092.1, read as the reverse complement.
ACCACCCCCTAAAGCTAAGAGTAGAAGAATCAGTCCGGCTATCCTGTTAACGAATTTCATAATCGCTTTTCCTCCAATTCACACCAGTTTATCTACCCGCTCTCCGAAACCCCAGCATAACCTTATGCTTTGCGCCTGTTTCTCAGATGGGTCACCAGGCCATCCAGCGCAAGCATATAACTGCGCGCCCCGAAACCCTGGACCTGCGCCAGACAAGCTCCGGCAGTAAGGTTCCTCTGCCTGAAATCCTCCCTGGCATGGACGTTCGACAAATGCACCTCAACACAGGGTATACGGCAAGCGGCAAGGGCATCCCGCAATGCCACACTGGTGTGAGTATATCCAGCAGGATTTATAATAACACCGTCCATCTCACTTCCAGCCTTGCCGATCCTTGTTATCAATTCGCCTTCTTCGTTGCTCTGGCAAAAATCTATTTCAACACCAAGCGAATCCGCCTGCTTTTTTAACTCGTTGGCAATATCCTCCAAGGTCTCTGTGCCGTACACATCCGGTTCGCGCGTTCCAAGCAGATCCAGGTTCGGCCCGTTGACAACAAGAATTTTCACTCCTCGCCTCCTCTATCTTCCTTTTTGCTTCGACGCTTATGCGTCCCGCCTCGATTCCGATGTTCTTGCAAATCCCAGCTTCTGTGAACTTCGTCTCCGCGGTATTCCACAATCCGATCGTCTTCTGTCTTCACCCTCACCGTCTGTCCAAGAATGTCTTTATCCACCACCCTGCCTTTACCTTCAGGACCCTCCACCCTCGTCCCTTCCCTGGGAAGGAATTTATCCATCTCCCGATAAGTATCGTACTCGTATTGCAGACAGCATTTAAGTCTTCCGCAACATCCGCCAATGCTGGAGGGACTAAGCGACATTCTCTGCTTCTTGGCCATCTTCACGTTTATGGATGAGAATTTTTTCAGCCACGAACAACAACAAAGATTCCGACCGCACGGTCCGATTCCGCCGATAATACCGGCCTCGTCCCTCACCCCGATCTGAGCGCCTCTGACACTGCAGTCCAGTTCGGAACCAAGGTCCCGGCTGTATTTCCGCACGTCAATCTTATCTTCAGCCGAAAAGACAAGAAAAAGCACTGAACGATCGAAACTGTACCGCCCCCGGACTATTCGTATTTCCATCTCGCTTTCCCGAGCCTTTTCTTCACATTTCTCCAGCGCCATCTTGGTTCTTAAAGAACTTTCAGCCGCCTTTGACTGATCCTGAAGAGTAGCCCTGCGCAGGATCCGGCCACGCTCACAATGCCGGCAATCCTCCGCGTTCTCATTGCCAAAAGAAACCACGAGCCCGTATTCAGTACACCCATCGTGCTCAATCACACAATAGTCTCCTTTATGCAAAGACATCTGGTCCGGGCAATTGCACCAGACACTGGGCCCATCCTTTATTTTCACCTGCACAAGCTGTTTCATCACATTCCTCGCGGATAACGATTAATCATTCCCGCGCCCCGCGCCTTCAAACATACGCCCCATACCAAAACCAAGGACCGTATCCTCGGGTAAATTACGTTCAAGTTTTTCCTGCATCTGCTCAATCATTCCGGTTTCACGAATCGCGCGGAAACACCCCATGCGACCGGCCTCAGCCCGCAGAACCTCCACGTCACCGCTATTGCTCACAAGCGACTCGTCGCCTCCAGCAGCCAGAACCGCGATGTCGCGTTGCCATATTATCATAAATCTAAGTATTTCGCTTCTTATTCCTCTGTAACGCGCCCCGGCCCTTGCATTGACGGTCTCACTGTCTATTTCACCGCCTGCCTCCTGCGCCCGGCTCTTCTCGTGCTCCTCTGCTGATTCTTTAACGCTCCGCAACAGATTCGTGATCCGCGAAGCGTAACCAAAAGCCGCGATCGAACCCGCCCGGCCGGCCGTCTCAACACGGCTTCTCAATATTCCAACAAGTTCTTTACGTATTTCTTCAGGCAGATTTTCGCCGCCTTCGTGCAGCGAAATACGCTGGCACCGGGACACAATGGTCGGCAATAAAGCCGACGGAGTGTCGCTGAGAAGAAAAAACACGGTTCTCTCAGCAGGCTCCTCAAGGGTCTTCAGAAAGGCGTTTGCCGCCTGGCTGCCCAGCCGGTCAGCAGCTACAATCACTCCCGCTTTCCACCAGCCGGCATAAGCTGTCTGAGCCATGCCCTCCCTCAGTCGACGTATCTGATCCACCGATATGATGCGGCTCTTCTTCTCAGGTTCCA
>CAYTRK010000091.1:0-8325 GCA_964440205.1 uncultured Victivallaceae bacterium | reverse complement strand
CCGCTGCTTCACCATCAGGTTTCTCTCTGCCACATCCGGCGCAAAACCCCAGCATCAGGATAGAAATCAGTAATATCGTGGTTGTGCTTGCGTGTTGCATATCATCTGTCTCCTTATCTTGAGCGCGTCTTTTCTTCGGTGCGATCATGAGTTTTATCATTGATACAGAACGAAAGTAGGACAATGGTGAGAATCATGCAAGAGGGAAGGGGGGAGTGAAAAGCAGAAAGCTGAAATGAGGGGACAAGGAGGAAGGGAGAGAGGGAAATCGGTTCAGGTGTTCAAAACTCTTGACGGCGGAAGAGGTTCAACTTAGCATCTGATCAAATCCGTTCATCGGGGGAATGACGAATTAAGTATCGAAGCATAATCGTTTTATACATGCTGGCTTCATGTCTGGCTTTGATGTTGCACTGCGCCAATGTTGGCGCCGCTGAAATACATGAAGCAGTCAAGCTGCGTGACACAAAGCGCGTGGCCGCTATTCTTAAATCCGATCCTGATGCTATTAATGCCGGGACTCCGGCAAACGCCACCCCGCTCCATCATGCAGCCGGACTTAACGCCGAAAAAGTAATTCAACTGCTGCTTGCGAAAGGCGCGGATCCCGACGCAAGAACAACCGATGGTTACACCCCGTTGCACTGGGCCGCTTACATGGACGCTCCGGATGGAATCAGTCTGCTTGTGCGCAAGGGGGCGAATTTGCGGGCGGAAACTGACGAGGGTGTGACTCCGCTTGCAATTGCTTTCAACCAAAAGAGAAAAGCCGCAGCGGCGGCCTTGCTGAATTCATCTTCGCTTGCCTACACTTCACCGATCCTTGATTTTCGAACACAGAAGGGACAGGAAGCCATTGAGGGCGGACTGTTAAGCAAGGCAGAGAAAACACTGGCAGGACTTAACGGTGAGGAGCGGACAGAAAAGACGCTTTTTGCTCTGGGGATGGCTCGCATGTCTCTTGGCAGGCACAGGCAGGCTGCTGCCGCCTTCCGTGAAGTCACGAAAATGAATCCCGGGAATGGACGCGCATTCGCTGAACTTGGCGCCTGCCTGGCTCGACAGGGAAAGACCGGCGCTGCGCGCAAAGCCTACATGAAAGCGCTTGAGTCCAATCCTTCCCCGGCAGTTGAGGCGAAACTCAAACAATTGGTTGCTCGACCCGCGGGCCGACTCCAGGGAATAAAGGCGCGGAGGTGGACGGTGAGGGGCAACGCCAACATAACGTGGTATGATGACGATAATGTGAATGTAGGCCCCGATTCGGATGTTGTCGACATTGCTCCGATTACAGTCGGGACTGAACAGATAACAACCCTGGAGGTTGCGGAGTCATCTCAACCCAAGCACGCCCAGGGGCTGATGTGGTCACTGGCCCTTTCGACTATACACGACAGCGGCGTTCGCGGTGAATGGCTGAACGCCTGTGACATATCCTATTTCCAGAACCGGATCCCGGACGCCACTGAACATGAAAGTCTGTTCTACCAGGTCGCAGCCGGGCCCAGGAAGCTGACGAGGCGCTACGCTCTTAACCTGCCTGTGAAACTCGGCCATATTTCGACTGGAGGCGAGCCGTTGTTAAATATCTACGGGGTCAGCCCCAGCTATACTCGGCCTGTTTGGGGCGGCAAGGCCCAACTGACCGCGCGCGCGGACATTGAATACAGAGATTATGAGGATGAAGTCTCTGAAGACAGCGAATATGTGCTGGTTGAAGGAGGAGCAACACGGTTCATGGGGCAGGGCGGGCACAGCGCTGGAATAACAGTTTCGGTATTCAGAGACAGTTCAGAGGCCGCCGGCCACACGGGGGCAACACTGCTGCTTGGCGGCACGCGCACGTTCCCGTTCAATGTCCAGGCATACGGCAGTGTTCGATATACTTATGTCGATTATTCTTCCGAAAATGTTCTCGCACCTGAAGAGCGAAAAGACTCGCAGTATCAGCTTACAGCAGGGGTCAGGGGACACATAGCTGGAAAATGGGGCTATAATGCCGGATATCAGTATACGGACAACGAATCTACCTTTGATCTCCACGATTATGACAGGGGCCTTGCTACGATAGGGACATTTACTTCATTTTAAGCGTGCGTTTTTGTGGGAACTGGGCTATAATTTATTTTTGAGAAATGGCGATTTGCTGATATTGGAGTACATAAGCGGCTCTTAGCCGCGAGAAGCTTAAGGACAACTGCATGAAGTCTCTAATCTGGATCGGACTTCTGGCTGCGGCCGTTGCCGCTTCCGAATTACACGCCGCAGAAGCGATCGGTAAAGTGGCATCCCTTCAGGGAAAAGCCATCGCTGTACGAAAAGACCGCGAGCACACTCTTTCCAAAGGCTCCGAGATATTCCTGAATGACAAGATCAAAACAGAACCGAGGTCCAAGGTAAAGATACGCTTTCAGGATGATACAGTTATTTCCCAGGGGCAGAACAGCGAGATGACGATAGACGAATATGTCTATGACCCTGGTGACAAGGATAAGAACTCTTCCGAATTTGGTTTTGTCAAAGGGATGTTCAGAGCGGTAACCGGCAAGATAACCAAGATGAATCCTGACCGTTTTAAAGCCAAAACGAAACTGGCCAGCATTGGAATTCGAGGTACGGACATAGGTTTCGAGGTGACTGAAGCAGGCGAGAATGTATATGTCATAGACTTTGACAGCGGGCATTCCGTGACTGTGCAGACCCGTAACGGAGCCGATGGGCAATGGAACGAATTGAAAGATGGCAAGTGGGAGGATTCCGAGGAAGCGAAAAAGCATCTTATTAACGTGTTGAAACCCAACAAGGTGATCTCGATCAAAAAAAACGGCGCGATGACGCAGCGTGAGATGACGCGAGAGGAATTGATGGCTTTTGTTGAAGCGGTGACACCTCAGCCCGGAACGCCTGAGACTCCTGATGAAACAGGCTCCGATGATGAGGATGGGGACGATGATGACGATGGCGGCGATGATCAGGACGGCGTAGACGGTGGGAATGAAGACCCCGAAGAGGATCCAGAGCAGGACGGTGAAAAAGGACCGGATAGTGATGATTCGGAGTCCGATGATGGGGGTAACGATACGACCGATGGCACGACCGACGGCACAGATGATTCGGTTGATGACACGACCGATGGGATGTCCGAGGACACCGACGATTCGTCTTCCAGCGTCAGCACAACCGAACAGGAGGCCGAAACCACCACAACTACCACTACAACGACTACGACCACCACGACGACAACAACAACCAGCACTACCACGTTAACAACGACCTATACTACTACCACTACCACGACTACAACGACGACTACCACGACTACCACTACCACCACAACGGTTGTGCCTTTATCGAAGGTCTCGGAGGGGGCAGGCGCGGATTGGCAATGGTCGGTGTGGGAGGACGGAAGTGTAAACGTTGGAGGCACGTACCTGTCAGCTTCAGATTTCGACGCAATCAAGGCGGGAGCAACTTTGCACAATCTTACCGGCAGCGGTTCGGCTGCGGCAATGATCCAGCACGGCGGGGGAAACAAGTCTGTTGACGGCAGTTGCAGTCTGAACGTGCAGGTGGGGCAATCGGTTACACCGACGTGGGACGGTTCGTTCAGTATGAACAATTCTGACGGCGACAGTTTGTCCTTCGATGTCACCGGCAATATTCAGTCGGGCGGTAAGCTGACGGGCAGCCAGATCATGTATCTGCTTCAGGTTAACGGCAGTTCCTTTTCAAGGAGCGACATCACTCAGGAGTCCATAAAGGGTAATCTTGTCGGTCCTGGCTCCGGCTCCACTCCCATAACCGGAGCAGCAGGCGAATTTCATTTTGACCATGGGTCTTCGGCCGCGGTGGACGGAGCCTTCGGAGCCGATATCAACTAATGCGGCGGGGGATGTACTTTTTCTTATGAAACATCTTTCTCCGGTAGTTGTTGTAGGCACACTTCTGACTTTGTCCTGTATAGCGCTGTATATTCTAGGCCCCGGGTTCATAAAGGCTATTTCCAACCGTTCTTACGATGAGTTTATCAAGAGTATGGCCGAAAGTTCGAAATCAGACAGTGTGGTTATAGTCGATATTGACGAGGACAGCATGTCCCGCTTCGGCCAGTGGCCGTGGCCAAGGTATATACTTGCCGACCTGACGAGTAAGCTTTTTGATGCCGGGGCGGTGGTAGTAGGGTATGATGTGGTTTTTCCCGAGCCGGACCGTCTTTCTCCATCTCGTATTAGACAGAACATAAAGAGTAATTTCCAGGTAAGTGTCAGTTTTGAGGGTTTGCCGGAAACCCTGGAGAACTATGACCTGATTTTTGCTGAAGCGCTGGAAGGTCGCAACGCTATCCTGAGTTGCATGATGCATGTGGCTGACGGTCCGTTGGAGGATATAAATATATACGACTATGACCCGTATTTTGAAACTTTAGCAATGACGAAAGGTAAAGGCACAAACCTCAACGCGCATCTTTTTCAGGCGAAGGACCTTACTATATCTATACCTGAGCTGAACAGAGTTTCCCGAACTGCTTTTGTAAATGCTGTGGCCGAGGAAGACGGGGTGATTCGCCGGAACCCGCTTGTGTGGAGTCTTGGCGACAATCTTTATCCCTCTCTGGCCCTTGAAAGTGTGAGGCTCTACCTGGGAGAGCCACGGTACATGGTCAGACACGACGAAAACGGCGTCAAATATATTCAGATGCGCGAACTGATAATACCCACTGATGGTCAGAGCAGGCTTGCTATCAACTACAGGCGATTGCGAGAAAAGGGAAGTATGCACGCATCCTGTTTCCCAACCTTTTCAGTTGAAGATGTGTTTGACGGGGCGTTTGAAAATAACGCTTTTGACGGCAAAATTGTCTTGATAGGCACCTCGGCAGCGGGGCTGAAAGATATCAGGACTACTCCTTTATCTCAGCATTTCCCGGGAGTCGAGATTCATGCTACCATGATTGACAATATTCTGAGCGGCGACATGCTGGACAATCCGAGCTGGATGGTTGGCGCCAATGTTATAGGGATAGCTCTTATGGGCATGTTTCTTACGGTGTTCATAAACAGGGGCAGGTCCTGGCTGTCCTTCCTGGTGTCTGTAGCGATGATTCTGTTGGCAGTCAATGTGAGTATGTATCTTATAGATAGGAAGAACGTCGTGTTTGTGCCCGCGTGGGTCATTCTTTCGATAATCATTATTTATCCGGTTCTTACGATGATTAAATACTGGCAGGAAGAGCTCCAGAAAAAGAGAGTAAGGAATATGTTCGGAACAATGGTCTCTTCTGATGTGCTGAGTTATCTTGAAAACAACCCGGGCAGTTTTTCTCTTTCCGGCCATAAAGTTCAGGCAACCATGTTTTTTTCCGACGTGGAAGGTTTTACTACTATTTCTGAATCGCTCCAGCCAGAGCGGCTCTCGGAACTGTTGAACAGGTATTTAAGTCCCATGACCCAGATAATCATGAATCGCCGTGGATACGTTGACAAGTATGAGGGCGACCTTATCATGGCCGAATGGGGCGTGCCTTTCGCGATGAGCGATCATGCGGTGCAGGGTTGTCTTGCTGCTTTGGAACAGCAGGCCGAGATAGAGAATTTGCGGTCTGTTCTGAAGAACGAATTCGGCTTTGAAATACGGGTCAGGATGGGAATCAACTCCGGAGACGTGACTGCAGGCAACATGGGTTCCGACCGGCGTTTTCAGTACACAGTAATGGGAGATGCAGTGAACCAGGCCGCAAGATTCGAACCGGCTAACAAGGTATACGGAACCTCGATCATTATCGGCGAAGAAACATATCGCCAGGCATCGGGCGCGGTGGAAGCCAGACTACTGGACAAAGCCATTGTAAAAGGCAAAACCAGGCCCATCAACATTTACGAACTGCTTTGTGGAAAAGAGAAGCTCCCGGATGTGAACCGAAAAGTTGTTGATTTGTATCAAAGGGCTCTCAGTGTCCACTGGGAGAGAAAATGGGACGAAGCCCTTGAGTTGCTTAAGGAAGCATTAACGCTTGACCCGGGGGACCAACCCAGTGCTAGAATGATGCAAAGGGTCGAACACTATATTGAGAGCCCTCCGGGGAAAGGGTGGATGGGGGAGTATACCGCAAGCATCTATTAGCAGAGGTCTCCTTCCAGTGTAAAGATGGCAAAGGAAAGGCTGGTATGTCGAATATACTCCTTGCGATTGATGAGAACACGACAGCAGGTATTCTCAAAAGGATACTGAAGACCGAGGGTTACAAGCCTGTGTCTGTGTCGGAAATACAGGAAGCGAGTGAACTGCTGGAGACAGAGAAGTTCAATCTGGTCGTGTACAGCGCCAATTCGGAATGGGATTCGAGCCTTGAGGTCCTTGAGGTTGCCAACCGTAAAAATCCAAACATGCCCGTGCTTGTTATTGTCGAGCAGTCGGAGGAGGAATTGTCTTCGAAAGTTCAGGCTTACGAGCCCTTTGCCATGTTGAGCAAGCCGCTGAAAATTGACGAATTGATGTCAAAAGTCCAGCAGGCCGTGGATTTCAGCGATGAGTCGCTTTCCGAAAGCGTGAATTTAAATCTTCAGCTTGAGGGTTTCTACAGATTCGGTGAGGTTGTTGCCGAAAGCCAGACAATGAAAAACGTATGCGACATGGTAAACCGTATTGCCGCAACCGACGTGCCTGTTCTTATAGCCGGGGAGCATGGGACGGGCAGGAGGCTGCTGGCTAATGTGATCCATAAGGAGAGCCAGAGAAGCGGCAGGGCACTGCGCCAGGTCGAATGTAATGCCGAATCCGCAGACAAGCTCCTGGGAAAAACTGAAACCAGCTCTGACTTTGAGGAGGCTAACGGAGGAACGCTGGTGCTTTCGGATATTGAAGGCCTTCCGCTGGATTCCCAGTCAAGACTGACCGACTGCCTGAAGGAAAGCAAACTTACCACGCAGGACGGCCGCGCTGTACAGTTCAATGTGCGAATTATAGCTACTGTCGGCAACAACGCAGAGACTCTTGCCAGGGAGGGCAAACTGGATCCGGAACTTTATAAGTTCCTGCGTGTCATTTTTATTCGAATACCGCCGCTTAGAAAAAGGCCGAAGGATGTTCTTGCAACGGTCAGGCACATATTCCGCAGCAGGGTAGGCGAGAACGCCGCATTGCCGGGGTTGGAACCGGAGGCTGTAACAGCGCTTGAAAACTACGACTGGCCCGGAAATGTGAGCGAGATGGAAGAAGTGATCGATTCGGCATTGAAAAACATGGGCGAAAACAACAGAATTTCCCTTCAAGACCTGCCGGCAGAAATCAGGGGATCGTAACGGGCATATTTTCCCTTGCTGCAAACGAGCAGGGAAAAATTTCGCAAGCAGTTTCTTCTATCTGATCTATCTGGTCATCGGTTCTTGCAGGCGAATGATGTGTTAGAACAAGCTTCCTTACTCCCGCGGATAGAGCCGTTTCAGCCGCGACCTCGGGGGTGCTGTGGCCCCATCCGATATACGAGCGGTATTCATTCTCCCTGTACTGCGCGTCGTGAATAAGTACATCCGCTCCGGCACAGAAGGAGATGAATTCATCTCCAACATTGCCCCTGGCGTATTCGACGTCGGTAGCAAATACCACAGAGCCGCTGTCGGTTGATATTCTGTAGCTTATGCAACCCTGAGGATGAGGAACGCGCATCCAGGAGACTCTCATATTGTACAGGTCCATGCTTGAGTTGTCGGCAGGCAGGGCCTTGAAATTCATGACCGATTCAAATTCGTCGAATCCTATTGGCCAGAAGGGTTTGCCAATAAAAGAACGCAGAGTTTTTTTCCATGCGTATTTTCTGTCCGGATCCCCCATGATGTTAATTTGTGTGTTTTTCCTGTAAAATGGCTCAAAAGACGGAAGACCTATGAGGTGGTCCATATGGTAATGTGTAAAAAGGATTGTGATATCGGTCCGGCGCTGCAGAGCCACAAGGTCATTGGCGACATGGGATATTCCGGTGCCGGCATCTATTATTATGACGCCATTTTTTGTTTCAGCGCTGAAACAGGTGGTACTTCCACCATAACGCTGATATGCCCGGCCGCACTTCGGCAGGGTTCCTCTCGCGCCTCTTATTGTAAACTTAGCCATCTTCTTTTCTCCAAATCTACCACAAGCCGCAAGGCCGGCTTGTGCGCACTCCAGCCAGCCAGGCCAGCCAATAAGGTATGACCGCATAAGACTTTTGTCGAGTCTTTTGGCTGGAACCTCGGGATCGAAAGCTTTCCGACTGCTTTTCTCCGGTGGCACATATACGATGAATTCCGGTTTGGACTTCCGAGCGCAAGATCCTATAATAAGTGGCTACAA
>CAYTRK010000090.1:0-8355 GCA_964440205.1 uncultured Victivallaceae bacterium | reverse complement strand
GATAGGTGTAATTGGCGCGGTCAATGCTCCCGGACAATATGCAATACATCAGAATGTGTCCACCCTGATGGATATTCTGGCTCTCGCAGGGGGGACGACTACTCAGGCGGGACAAACAGCCTATATACTGAGGGAAAAAAAAGGAAATTCCGAACCGCTTCGCATCCCGGTGAACCTGGAAAAACTTTTTGAACATGGGCAATTCGATCTTAATGCCGTATTGCGTGGCGACGACATAGTCTATGTTCCCCGTGCGTCTTATATTTATGTATACGGCGAAGTTTCTCAACCCGGCGGTTTTTCTCTTACCCGCTCAATGCGTGTTCTGGAAGCCATCGCCCTTGCCGGAGGACTCAATGACAAAACCGCCCTGGCAACAGGGTGCAGACTCATCCGTAAGACGGATTCAGGCGAAGCCGAAGCAATGAAACTGAATGTCAGGAAAATTGAACAGGGCCAGTCTCCTAACATTTTTCTACGCAAGGGCGACGTCGTCTTTGTTCCCAAATCAAGCTCAAAACAATTCTTTACTTCAATTTATAATGTAATCCGGGGTGTGTTCACATTTACTTACAGGCTTGATGCCAATAACAACTGAGAGGCTTTTCGCCTTTGAATATGGCCGATTCAACGGATATCAACAATTACAACGCGCAAAATCAGTTCCCAGAAGAATTCGGGAATGAAGTCGCTGAACAGCACCTGTGGGACTACATACATATTGTCCTCCAGAGACTTCCTCTTGCGCTGGCAGTGTTTGCATCAATTGTTATTCTCACCGCCCTGTATACCTGGACAAGAACACCTGAATATCAGGCAAAGTCCAGGCTGCTCATAGAGCGCAGTCAGATAGACCTTACAAACATCAATGATATCTACGATACTGCCCCGGTCGGACTGTCTCAGCGCGACTATATTGAAACAAGAGTCAAGATGATCCTCTCCCGCCCGGTTATGGAAAAAACTCTTCAGTCCACCGACCTTATATCTGACCCGACTTTTGCAGAAAGCCGGGATCCCGCGAACAAGCTGATGAACATGTTGAATGTGAATGCTGTAAGAAATTCACAACTCATCGACGTCTCAATCCAACATGAGAATCCAAAGAAGGCGGCAACGATAGTCAATTCTGTTGTAAAGGCATTTTCTGACGAAAATGCCAAAAGAAGAATGGGCGTATCAGAAGAAGGTCTCCTGGAGCTGCGCAAGAAAGCTGATGAACTCCGCGCAAAATTAGATACGGCTTCCCGCAAATTACACGAATTCATGGCAAAGAACAAAATTGTCTCTTTCGAAAAGGCGCAGAATATCGTGGTAGAACGGCTTCGTGAACTCAATCGCAACCTGACTCAGTTCCAACCTGAAAGAATCGAACTTCAGGCAAAGGTTGCGGCTGCCGATGCAGTAGTGAACAAAGGTCAATCAATAGATACGCTGCCGGATGTGATACGCTCTGAGGTCATTCGACAACTTAAGATTGATCTGGCCAGAGCCGAACAGGAATATGCGCAGATGCTTCTGAGACTTGGCGAAAACCACGCGCAGGTGCGAGCTGTTTCGGCACAGATAGACACAATCAAAACAAAGCTTACCCAGGAGGCTTCTGCAATATTGACATCGCTGAGAACACAATATGACCAGATGCTCAAAGAAGAAAAACTCCTGCAGAAAGCTCTTTCAGATCAGGAAGAAGTCGTGCTTCGGTTCAATAGACTCGCCGTTGAATACGATCTGCTGGCCAGGGCTAAAAACTCTGTGGAAAAAGCGTATGACACAATAATAACACGGATCGAGGAAATAAATATGAACCGGATGGGGGGACAGGGAGAAGACGTTTTTACAATATCCAAGGCCGAAATCCCCACCCAAAAGGCCTGGCCGGAACCAGTCAAAAATATGGGCATAGGAATCGTCCTGGCGCTGGCCTGTTCTGTCGGCTTATGTTTCTTTATAGATTACATGGACACAACAATAAAGAATGAACCCGATGTTATAAAGATTTTGAACAGCACAGTGCTTGGCGGAATCCCGGATGTAAGCACAGAAATCGAAAACAACAAGAATCTGCCCATTCTCGCAACGCTCGACTCAAAAAACGAATTCGCTGAATCTCTGCGGAATATTCGAACGGCAATATCTTTCAATTCACCGGATCGCAACCCGCGAAGTCTCATTGTAACAAGCACACTCAAAAGTGAAGGTAAATCCCTGGTTTCCGCAAACCTCGCCGTTGCATACACTCAGACAGGCAAAAGAACACTGCTTGTCGATGCTGACATGAGACGTCCTTCCCTGGCCCGGAATCTTAATATCAAGACAGACAAAGGGCTTTCCAATCTCCTCGCAGGCAAGGACGATGACATCAACAGCATGGCAGTAAGCACAAATGTAGAAAATCTGTTTCTTCTCCCGTCCGGCCCGGTTCCTCCAAACCCCGTAGAACTTCTGGACACAGAAAGATTCGCGCAAGTCGTTAAACTGGCAGAGTCAAATTTTGATGTCGTCATATTTGACACTCCACCTTCCGCCTCTATGGTCGATGCCCTTGTAATGAGTCGCCACGTAAAGACTGTTATACTCGTGGCACGTAGCTTTACTTCGCCAAAATCAGCGGCCCAAAAGGTGGTTGAAACATTCCGCCATCACGGACCAGCGCTCACCGGTGTGGTGCTTAATAACCTTGATGTTCCTAAACACAGATATTATCACCCGTATTATTACGGCTACTACAGCAAATATGATGATTACTATCACGCTCCGGAAAAGAAAAAGAAGTTAATGTCCCGTAAAAGCTGACCGGCACAGCTATTTCCAGAACGTGACTAACCACAGACCGGACAATGCCCGGCATAGGCCTGGTTATAATGATAGATATCCATACGCACATTCTTCCACAATTAGACGATGGCCCCCAAACTATGGAAGAAGCAGTCCGGATGTGCCGCATGGCAAGACAGGATGGTATTACTGTGCTGACCGCAACTCCGCATATGTTCTGCGACGCCGGCAATCCTGAAATTTCCACCGTAAGCGCCTCTTGTGACAAACTTAAAAAGCAACTCAAAAAAGAAGACATTGACATACAGATCAGAAGCGCCGGTGAAATAAGAATAAACGAAAATGTCATTCAGCTCGCAGAGCAAAAGCGGCTTCCCTTCTTTGACTCTGCCGGCAGATATATTCTTCTCGAACCACCTTTTACAGGATGTTACGATGATTTGTTTTCGCGGACTGTGTTTGAACTTAGGTTGAGAGGAATTATTCCTGTAGTGGCTCATCCCGAGCGTTGTGAGATGTTTAAACGAAACGACGGGCTGGCGGAGAAGATTTTCACGCAAGGGGCCTTGCTCCAGATCAATGCTTCGAGCGTCCTGAAAATGCAGAATGAAACTGATGATTATTTCGTCAGGAATTTGTTTCTTAAGGACCTGGTCCATGCCTGCGCAAGCGATGCCCACGATAGTTCTTCCCGACCGCCCTGCCTGTCCGGCGCATACAGGATATGCGCCAATGAGTTTGGCGAGGATACAGCCTACAGAGTTTTTTGCGATAATCCCGGACGAATACTCTCGGGAGAAGATGTAGACACTTCCAGGCCCGCAGAATACACTGACAGGCCACATGAAACCGGCAACAGACTTCAGAAACTGTTCCGCCGCTTTTACGAAAGGCTGGCCACACCATGATGTCAAAAAGAAGGCGAACGAAAAGACGGCACAAACACACTCAATCACAAAAAGAGTGGCTTACACCTTTTTCTGCAATTCTTGCCTCGCTTGTCTGCTTATGGACTACAATCCCATATGGAAGCGCAAATCTTTTTTCCAGAGCAGTAGCATGCGTTGCCATATCCGTTGCCGTCTGGATCATCTACCTGCTGCTTCACCGTTCAAACGATATCGAATATGAGTCGCCCAAATGGCTGTCCAGGGTTCTGCTCCTGGTCGCGGCGGGTTGGATAGCCCTTCAAACGGTTCCGCTTCCCCGTGATCTGGTGTTTTTCGTCCACCCAAGGGCAAAAGACTTTTACAAGACCATATATCCTGCGCATGGCGGAATATCCCTGAGCTTTAATGTCTTTGCCACAAATAACAGACTGATGCTGTGGATCGCGTATGCGCTGCTGGGCTGGATTTCCTGGCGCTTCCTCAGTTCCAGCAAAGCGGCCAGGGCATTTGGTTTCGGGCTCGTCATAATCGGCGTTATACAGTCCCTCTATGCGATTACCGAAAGCGCCTCCGCCACCCTGCCTCACCCCCAATTCTTTCAATCCAGTCGCCTTATCGGGACATTCTCCAGCCCGAATTCGTTCGGCGGTTTAATGGCAATAACTATACCCGTTACTCTAGGTCTGATCCTGAGCCTTGCTCCCAGGCTGATGAAAAATTCCAGGGAACGTTTTTTTCGCGAACTTCTTGGCTCTAAACATGCTATGAACAGGCTCATAGTTCTGGTTCTCTGCGTTATAGGATTCTGCGCTCAATGTGTGGCGCTGCTGCTCTCGGCTTCACGAGGGGCCATAGTCTCGACAACGATTTGTGTTGCAGCGCTATTTTTCTGGTTCTTGATCTTATTCAAAAAACGTCTCTCTCGCGGTTCGCTCTTTGTTTTCGTCATAATTGTGCTGATAATAACAGGCATTGGCATTGGCGGCTCTTACACTCTGGCAATTGCACGGTTCAAGGAAATCGCCACGGCGGATACCCTTCCTGATGTGCCGCGAATCAAAATCTGGAAAGGCGCTATCGACATGTTTTTGTGTCATCCCCTGGGAGTGGGAGCCGGTTGTTTTGAAAACGCATTCTGCAGGTTTCAGCCCACCGGTTTCGGCGCGCATCGTGTATACCATGCTCATAACGATTACCTGGAAATGCTTTGCGAAATCGGCATACCGGGATTTGCCGCGCTTGTCGCGCTTTTATGCATCGGTTTCATGAAATGCGGAAAGCTTATCCGCCCTCATGAAGCGTCCTATTCGGTGTGGATCTTCCGCGGAGCCCTGATGGGAGCGCTCGCAGCGCTCATGCATGCATTTGTGGACTTCAATCTTACCTCTCGCCCTGGAATAACAACGTCTTTCATTGTACTTTCCGGCATTATACTGGGATATCAGCGTCCCTCCCGCATACGAAAACGCAAGCCCCATGGAAAGAGAGTCATGGCCATTCCTGGCCCAGTTCCTGAGATTGGCAAAAAACCGCCCCCCACCCTTTTGAGCCAGCCGGCAAGTCAAAAGATAACGCAACGCCGCGACTCGTCGAGCGATAACACCAAACAATCTGACCTCCCTGTTTGGAAACATCGACATTTCCAGAAAAAAGTTTCCCTGATACTTCTCACAATAATGTGCTCGTTCACTGCTATCTACTCTGCAAGAACAGCTATCTCCACACGTATTACCGAAAGAGGCAGAATCGCCGCGGGAGCCACACCTGATCCATATTTTCGTTTCCCGCCAAAGCCCGCGAATAAGACCAAATCTCTGCAGCTTCTGAAAAAAGCGGTTGCCTTAACACCAGATCGGGCATGGGCCCACTATGTTCTGGGAAAGGGCAGAACAGCGAAATTCCAGAAACAACTTGAAGAACAACTCGAGAAACAGCTCAAAGTTGCAGCCTACTCCAGACATGAACAAATCCGAGCCCTACTCTTTCGAGCTTTTGCCATCAACCGCTATGAAACCTACAAGAAAGCCATTCTGGATTATGAGAGAGCTTTGCAGTTGTTGCCATCGAGCCCTGATATAAGCGCGGCGTTGTGCAGAGCTATGGCAGAAACCTGCGCGCGGATCACAGACAGGGCTGAGGTGGCAGAAGCCGCACAAAGCGTAATGAATCAGGCACAACAAACTGTGCTGCGTGCGCCTAATGATACCAGTACACTTACCAGCGTCTGTCACTCTCTGGCTATTTGCCACGAATTTGCCGGAGAAGGCCCATGGACACCTGAACTGCGTTCACTCTTGCGCAAATGGGGGCACAAAGCGCTTTCCCTCCAAGGCGGCGGCGGAGACAGGCGAATTGTTGAATACTGGAGCAGAGCAGGAATATCTTTCCTTGATATAATGTCATCGGTAGACCTGCCGGTCAGATCCTTGTGGCATGCATATAAAAGAAGCGCCAGGGAATTCAAAGCCCGGGAATGCCTCCTGATACTCAAGGCCATAATAAATAATTGTTCACAGAAAGACCCTGCGGATTACCCTTCCACTCTTGCGCCGGAGGAAAAGGAAAAATATCTGCGTCTTGCCACAAAGGAAAAGTGCAGGTGGATGCTCCGGCTTGGCCGTTTCGATATGTATCAGCTCCACAAGGAAGATCGCAGATGGCTGTTCAGAAGATATTTGGAACAGAAACTTTCAGCATTCGATAAACCCGCGCGATCAATCCCGGCCTACCGGCTCAAGCTCCAGCGCATGCAAAACACAACAGGCCTTAGCTCCGGCACAAGGTTGGAACTTGCCGCTTTGTTGCTGGCAAAAGGTTCAACAGATGAAGCCGGTCGTATCATAAATGAGGAATGCTGTCGTATCTCAAACAAAAATGAAAAACAGTTGACCAGTTTTGCTGAAATCCATCTCGAACAGATGGAAGACAGCTTTTGCAGATCTCTTCTCGAAGCAAGATACCTGATGATTCAAAAGAAATTCTATTCTGCGTACTCAATCCTGACGTCATTGACAGGAAATCCTGAAACGCCTTTCAGGTTGCGCCCGAGAGTCAGGCTTCTTGCAGCATTGTGCAGTATTGAAAACGACAGGCCTGACAAAGCAGCCAGTCATCTCAAGGCTGCTCTGGACAGGCGCTCGCGGGACCGAGCAGTTCTTGAGACAATGCGCGACAACCGGCTTTTCTCAGACCATACATATACGCCTGAGCGCATTGAAACTCTGCTGTCATCAGTCTCGCCTCAATTCAACCTGGACACACATTATCTCGGGGGAAGAATTGTGATAAACGGTTTCAGTATTACACGCGCGACTGAATCCTTACGCGGCTCAGCTATTCTGAAACTTTATTGCGCCTTTCTGGGCGCCGTGCCCCCCGAATTAAGCGCGCTGATAACAACCTGGAATCCTAACGAAGCAACGTCATTTATCACGAAATATTCTTTCTCCGCACAAAACAAGCTGAGCTTTGCTAAAGGCGAACCGGTCATCGGGGCAACAATGGTCGCCGAAATCCCGCTGCCCCCACAGTCCCGATTAGGCAAACACCTCCGGATTTCTCTTCGCGACCAGGCCTCATCGGAATATATCTTATCAGAAGAACAATTCAGACATATAGAGATATTCAACTGGCAGGATTACATAAACAAAAACACCGTCATCCCGCAAACAACTGATGGCTCCTCGGCACAAAGGGAGATTGGTATGCATGAGTAGCGAATCGTAAGCAACATACTCGTACGCAGCAGGAATTCTGTGAGATATTCGGGTTAGCAGTAAATTTATTGTGTTTCTTTCTCACACTTGTTAGCGTTTAGCAAAATGAATTGTCATGGATCAATTTTCATTTGAGGCATACCCCGCGACCTGCGTCGGAGGAACGGAAGTTTTTTCAAAGGGAGCCAACGCCATAGTGAAAATTGCCGGCAGATATGGATAGTGTAAAGATGCCTGAAAGCAAGAACGCAAAAATTGCCATAGTCGACGACTCAAAGGACGTCGGGAAACTCATAACATCGTATATCCGCAAGGCCGGATACGCCTCCGACACTTATACAGATCCCCAAAAATTCCTGGAAAAGCTTCCTGATCATCACTACGAGATACTTATAACAGACCTGATCATGCCGGAAATGGATGGAATAAGCCTCCTGAAGGAGGCCAAGGCCCGATCACCCGGAATACTCGTTGTAATGATGTCAGGAAACGCAGAGAAGAAGGACGCAATTGCCGCCCTGAAATGCGGCGCGTATGACTTCTTCGAAAAACCAATCGACAAAACAGAACTCATCGCACTTATCAAACGAACAATGGGTTACCAGGAGGCAATCCATGAACGGGACAAACTTGCCAGAAAACTTTCACTGGTAGCGGAAAAAGAAGCAAAAAAATGGGGCATCAAAGCGTTTGTCGGCCAAAGCGTAAAGATGAAGAAAGTCGTAAAAAAGATACGAAGCCTGCAATCCAAAAACAGCACGAACGTCCTGATCCTTGGTGAAAGCGGCACAGGCAAAGAACTCGTCGCCAGAGCAATTAACTACGACGACAAAAACCTCGGCAAACCGTTCATCGCCGTGAATTGTTCCGCCATACCGTTGGACCTTTCCGAATCTATTCTCTTCGGGCACGTCAAAGGCGCATTCACCGGAGCAACAGCAAACCAGAAAGGTAAATTTGAACTGGCCGAC
>CAYTRK010000089.1:0-8376 GCA_964440205.1 uncultured Victivallaceae bacterium | reverse complement strand
TGCTGAGGAGGCCGTTTTCCTTATCCTGTTAATCCTGTCCAATATATCTCTTTTAAAAAGCCTCAGGCGTTAACTCTTGAACGGTACTTATTCTTGAGAGTTTTCCGTTTCTGAGAGAACAGTCATTGTCTTGTCCAGCGCGCTGTCAAACTCTCCGGGCATACACATGAAAAAGTGGCATTTTTTTTCGGTCAACTTATGCACATCCTCCAGGAGCTGCGACGAGTACGGATTCATTATCGCCACCATCGGGTCATTCCCTACGAAGCCGAAAACCAAAGCCCCCCTTCTAAGCATAAAGTCCATCGGCAGCAGCGAACCGGCTTCGTCCGGCATATCGAAACCTGCCAGAGAAACAATCGGTGTGCCAGTGTCTTCAGAAGCCTTTACAAGAATCTTTTCAAGATTCTTGAAATTGCGATGTTCAAGTACGTGCAGAAGTGAGGCTGTCGATATAGCCTCCCCGGCGGACATTTCCGTCAGATCCTGGACAACGCTGGCATATTCCTCCTGGGTTAGTTCGTTGGCTTCCAGAAGATTCCACGCAAACGACAGCTCGTCCGCCATATTGAAATTGTAGCTTACTTCATTGGCTGCGGTTGAAGTAGCAGTTTGCTGCTGCGCCAGGACGTCCTCATCTTCCTCCGCCTCGCCCCCGGCGCCTGTAATTTCTTCAATCTGCTTAACCAGGGACGAAACCTGCGGCTTGTCGGAATGCTGATTCAATACGTCCAGAAGCTCCGCTGCGGACTCAGCATCCTGTTCCGCAACAAGCACTTCACCCAGCCGCACCAGGTGCTCAAGGCTCTTTTCTTCGTCGCCAAGGCGCTCGTACGCATGATAAAGCGCTTCCAACGATCCGCGATCGTTCGGCATTGCTTCAAGTATCTGCTCGAACGCGTCTATCGCCGCCCTTATTTCTTCTTCGCCTTTGTTCTTTTTATCAGCCATATTTGCTCCTTGGCACAGATATCCGGAGGTCAACCGTTTAGCCTCATCTATTAATGAAAAAAGCCAAGCGCTCCTTCCGAATAACTTACAACTTGCGCGGCTATTTTCATGAATGGATCAGATTAGAAATTACGATCTGAAGTATATCAAGTCAATTAAAATGCAACTCCGCTTCTTCTCATTCCCGAATTTGCCATTGCAGGAATGCTTGTAATCATGTAATAATATATCAAGTTATTATAGTTGGTAACAAGTTTATACGCTCGACATGGCTTGCTGAAGGGAATTTATGGCCAAAACCAAAGAACAACAGAGAGGGAAGATTTCAGATATACTTCTCAAGAACAATGTTATCGACGCTGAAGCTCTGGCTGACGCTGAAGAAAGAGCCAGAAACGAGAAACTTCGCCTCGAGAAATATCTCATCCAGAAAGAACTGGTCAAAAGCGAGGACATGGTCCTGGCTCTTTCAGAATATCTCAAGATTACTCCCATCAGCCTGTCGCATTTCACTCCGGACAAGAATCTGCTGGACCTTATACCTAAAGAAACAATGCAGAAAAGAGTTGTGCTTCCCATTGCGAAAACCGCCAAACATCTGACCCTGGCTCTCGGAGATCCGTTCGACCTGATGGCCGTAGACGAAATCAGCACTCTTACAGGTATGAGCGTGTCTTCGCTTATCGCCGCGGAAAACGAGATTACCCAGAAAATTGTCGAAGCATTTACCGACGAAAGCACCCAGGGGCTGGACATGGAAGATGTCATGAAGGATGACAGCGAAATCGAACTCGTCGAAGAAGAAGAAGCCGAAAACAGCATAGACGCCATGCTCGAAAGCGCCGAAGGCGCGCCGGTTATCCGTATGGTCAACATGATCCTGGTCGAAGCGCTGCGAACCGACGCCAGCGATGTGCATATAGAGCCGGAAGAAAAGCGTGTGCGCCTGCGATACCGCATTGATGGAAAACTTATAGAACGCCCCGGCCCCCCTAAAAGTATGCAGAACGCGGTTATCTCGCGAGTCAAAATCATGTCGGATCTGGATATCGCCGAGCGGAGACTTCCACAGGACGGGCGCACCCATATTAAGGCTCTCGGCAAAGAAGTCGACTTGCGTATCAGTCTGTTGCCGACTGTGCACGGCGAAAAAGTGGTTATCCGAACTCTCGACAAAACAAAGCTGCTTGGCGGCGTGGACAAACTGGGCCTGGACGATGTTTCCTACCGTGCTTTCAAATACGCTCTTTCTCAACCCAACGGCATAGTGCTCGTTACCGGGCCTACCGGAAGTGGAAAAACAATGACCCTTTATTCCTGTCTCCAGGACCTCAACCAGCCCGATACCAACATCGTAACATGTGAAGACCCGGTCGAATTCCAGATTCCCGGACTCAATCAGGTCCAGATCAATGCCGACGTGGGGCTTACCTTTGCTTCTGCGCTGAGATCAATCCTGCGACAAGACCCCGACGACATACTTGTAGGAGAGCTTAGAGACAGAGAAACAGCCCATATAGCAATCGAAGCAGCCCTGACGGGGCACCTCGTGCTCGGCACGCTGCATACCAACAATGCGCCCCAGGCTATCACAAGACTTATTGATATGGGCATCGAACCGTTCATGCTGGGCGCCTGCCTTATCCTGACTCAGGCCCAGAGACTCTACAGGCGGCTGTGTTCGGCCTGCAAGAAACCAATGGAAGTGGATACTGAAGTACTGGAAGTTAATAACATACCTCCTGATTTTTTTGAAGGAGCTACGATCTACGCTCCCAAAGGATGCCCCAGATGTAACAACCGAGGGTACAAAGGCCGGGGAGCGGTAATGGAAGTTTTAAGCATAACAGAAAAAATCCGCCAGGCCATACTTAGAGACGCCAATGCCGAAGAACTTCGCGAACTGGGAAGAGAAAACGGCATGCTCAGCCTCAAAGAAGCAGGCCTCCAGCGAGTAAAAGAGGGGGCAACTTCCCTCGAATCAGCCCTTGAAGTCACGGGCGGATAAACTGTATTATGAATCTGAAGTAAAGAGGATCACCACATGAGCCCAGTAGTACAAGCAGGTGCGCGCTCCGCCACCTCGGGAGCCGGACGGAAATCAACGGCCGGACAGAAAGCCTCAACAAAGGCAAAAAAAAGCCCCGATTCCAGGAAGTCGAGAAAACGTACGCCTGGAGCGAAAAAAATCGTCGCTGAGCTTCTCCCCGGTTTTTCACGACAGCTCTCCGCCATGCTCTCGGCAGGCATGCCTATCGTAGCCTCGCTGGAGGCCCTGCACGACCAGACAGATAACCCGAATTTCAAACAAGTCATAGAACATATTAAGAAAGACATAGAAAACGGTTCGGCTTTTTCCGAAGCTCTGCGGAAATACCCGTCCATCTTCGATGATTTGTACGCGAATATGGTCCGTGGCGGCGAGACAGGCGGTCAGCTGGCGGAAACAATCGGGCGCCTGGCAGGATTCCTGGAAGCCAGCGCAAAATTGAAACGAAAAGTCAAATCGGCCATGATGTACCCGGTCATCGTCCTTTGCATCTCAATAGCAATTTCTATCGGCCTGATAATCTTTGTTGTCCCAGTGTTCGGCGAAATGTTCGCCGACTTCGACGCTAAACTTCCAGGCCCCACTCAGGCTTTGATGGACCTGAGCGGCTTCCTTCAGTCAAATGGCCTTTACGTTTTCGCGGTGATCGCAATAATTGTGGTCGCATTCAAGAAATGGAAACAAACCGAAAGCGGCGCCTACAAATTCGATCAGTTTTCTCTCAAGATCCCGGTCTTCGGCGAGTTGAACAGAAAAGTCGCGTCCGCCAGGTTTGCCCGAACCTTCGGACAGCTTATACGCAGCGGCGTGCCGATACTCAACGCACTTGAAATTGTTTCCGGAGCAACCGGCAACAGAGTTGCCGGTCGAATCGTTCTAACCGCACGCGACGGCGTCGAAAAAGGAGAACCCCTTTCCACTTCAATGGGAAAACAAACAGTCTTCCCCATAATGCTCGTCAGAATGATGCAGGCAGGCGAAAAAACCGGAAAGATAGACGACATGATGGACAGCATAGCCGATTTCTACGACGACGAAGTCGATGCAATGCTCTCAGGCCTCACATCACTCCTGGAGCCCTTGCTCATGATCTTTCTGGGCGTGATCATCGGCGGTATCGTACTGTGTATGTTCCTGCCAATCTTCAAGATGGGCGAAGTAGTCAGCGGTGGTTGATTTTCGGTTTTGATAAACCTAAAAACTGAGAATTATCCTTTGCTTTTCTTCATTTTTCCCCTAAAGTATACCTTGTAAAACGATCGCGGAGACAACATTTTCTATGTCTAAACTTCTTTTAGTCGACGATGAACCGAGCATTTTAAGCGTCTTGACAACACTTCTGAAAGCAGAGGGATACGACGTAACGGACGCACTCGGCGGCATAAAGGCAAAAGAACTTCTTCAATCCGAAGACTTCGACCTGATGCTCTCGGATATACGAATGAGCCCCATAAACGGAATGGAACTCCTGAAACTGGCTCACGAAGAAAAGCCTGGAATGGCTGTTATAATGCTTACAGCCTACGGATCTGTAGAAACCGCCATTGAGGCTCTTAAACTCGGCGCGTTTGACTATGTTACCAAGCCATTCAAGGTTGACGAACTTCTTATTACCGTCCAACGCGCTCTTGAATACCAGCGGGCCCTGACCGAAAATGAAGACTTACGCGCCCAGCTTGACACAAAATACCAGCTTGAGAATATCGTCGCCGAAAGTACTCCCATGAAAAATGTCTGCGATATGATAAAACGCGTAGCCCCCACCGATACTACCGTGCTGATCTACGGCGAGAGCGGAACAGGCAAGGAACTGGTTGCCAAGGCCATCCATTCCAATAGCCATAGAAAAGACAAAAACTTCCTTGCAATCAACTGCGCCGCCCTTCCCGAGCCGCTGCTTGAATCCGAGATGTTCGGACATGCCAAGGGCTCCTTCACCGGAGCAACCGCAGACAAAGAAGGCCTCTTTGAGTCAGCCGAAGGCGGAACCATATTCCTGGATGAAATCGGGGCCATGCCCCTTAGCATACAGGGAAAGCTGCTGCGCGTGCTCCAGGAAAAAGAAATTCGCCGGGTCGGAAGCAACCAGAATATACCGATCAACGTCCGAGTACTCGCAGCCACAAATAAGCCGCTGGAAACCCTGATGCAGGAGGGCTCATTTCGCCAGGATCTGTATTACAGAATCAGCGTCATACCTATCGAGATCAAGCCCCTGCGCGACCGAGCTGAAGACATAATGCCGCTGGCCTATCACGTCATCAAAAGCGAAACTCCCGAAAATCAGACCCCCCCGCTTATAACCAGCGAGGCAGTAGCCGTGCTCGAATCATACCAGTGGCCCGGCAACGTCCGCGAACTCCAGAACGCAATTAAACACGCCCTGACCTTTGCCGAAGAAAACAAGGTAACCAAGGAGGTTCTGCCACCGAAAATAGCCGCCACGCCAATCAGCAATCAAACCCGGCAGGTCTCCTCAACGCTCGAGGCAAGCCGGGCAAAATCACTCAAAGCCTTCCTGAGATCAAAAGAAAAGGAATACCTCTCCCAGGTTCTGGAACACACAAAAGGCGATAAAGAACAGGCCGCCAAAGCGCTCAATATCAGCCTCGCAACCCTGTACCGGAAACTCCCCGACGCAGATACAACCTGATCATACCAGCTAACCCGCATCAAAAACGCATACGCCATACCCAGAAACGTCATATTTTGGCCGTTTCGCATTCTTGCAGATATGCGACCGTTTACCACTCCTAACTGGCCTGCCGTCAGCACAGTTTTTGTAAACGCCCCTCCCCGAAGCATATACATATGCACGTTTTCGTGAGGCTTCAGCCAACCCGGCAAAGTGAGTTTTTTCGCGATCAAGATAATGACTTTCGCATATTTGCTGCTATGCGATAACTCGCGTTTCTTTGACCTGTAGCTTGCGTAGCAAATTCCTTCAAATTAGGGTCTATCAGGGATAATCAACTGATTTTGACGCAGAATCGAGCGTTGGCACACTGCCTGCTCATTATATGATCGACGACATAAGTACATGTCGGTGGGGTAAGTTCGCAACCCTTAAAAAATCCTGAAAGGAGGATGCGATGAAGAAACAAGGTTTTACACTGGTAGAGATTATGATCGTTGTGGCGATCATCGGTCTGCTGGCTGCTATCGCGATCCCTTCATTCGTGAAGGCTCGTAATACGTCAAGGCAGAACGCGTGCATAAACAACCTTCGTCAAATCGACGGCGGTAAGGAACAGTATGCTCTCGAAGCCAATCTGTCTCAGGGCACTACGCCGGATTCCGCCGAAGTCAATGAATACATCAAAGGCGATGAAACTCCGGAATGCCCGGCAGGCGGAAACTATACCTACGAACCAATCGGAACCAACCCTGTGTGCGACATAACCGACCCGACGCTGCACCAGCTTCCGGTTGGAGACTAAACTCACTTAACGAGTTTACTCGAAGAAACAGGAGCGGCTCCATAAGGGAGACCGCTCCTTTTCTTTAGCCTTTGCCCGCTATTTGTTATTCATCAAAAAACCATACCTCCCGCGCAAGGCGGCGTTCGTATTGTTCCGGATCCAGTCCCCGCCGATCCATGAGCCCCCTGTATGCGGAAAGAGTTTCCCGCTTATAAGGAAACAGCCTGAGCGCTTTGACGTAATATTTTGCCGCAATCTCAGGTCTGTCCCGACGTTCAAAATAGACACCCAGATTGGTTAAAGCAACCACCCTGTTATGCCGCTTTGAATTGCTCGGAAGCGCCCCGAATTTCGTCTCCGGAGAGTATAGTTGCGTAACAGGCTTAACGTCGGACGTGCGACTGAGCACGAAATCAAGGTGTGATAGCGCTTCGGATTTTCTGCCGGATTTAAGCAGAATTGAGGCGAGAGTATTCCTGGCTCGAAGATTTTCCTGACTGATTTGAATCACGTTGCGCCACATACGAAGTTCGGAATAATAAACCTTGTTCCTTTGATGCGTCCGCAGGCCCAGGGCAAAGACAAGCAGAACTACACAGGCGACTATACAGGCTCTGCCCCGAGCAGAACCCTCATGCGCAAGAAAACTCCTGTACACAAAACCGGAGACCATAACAATTACAGCGGCAAGAGACAGATACATCCTGTGTTCAGCGGCAATGTCACCAAGAGGGATTACACTTGAAGATGGCGCCAGAATGGCGAAAAACCAGAAAATCGGATATCCTGAAGGCTTTCTGAGCACAACCAGAGTTAACCCTAATAGAAACAGGACGGCCACTAGAATAAAAGATACCCACACGTCGCCTATCCCGTCAACAGCCTGCCATGCATAGTCAAGACATAAGGGATATGGAACAAATGAGATTTTAAGGTAATGAAGTATCACTTCCGATTGCGTCAGCAAATACCTCCAGACGGGAAGAGGAGAAACAAGTCTCACCACTTCGCCAACTCCCCCTCCCCCGCCCCCTCCTGAAACAACCTGGCGAACAAACCGAAGTTCCGATGAAGTCAACGCAGGCAGAGTCGCAACGAGCCCCGAATAGTAAATCCATCTGGTCCTTAGAAGTCTGCCGAACACCCGACTGATAAATATATAGTCGTAAGCCAATACAAGGACAGGAACGACGACCATAGCTTCCTTTGTCCCCATACCTGCCAGGCACGCAGCAACCGAAGCAAAAAGCCATAATTTTGCGCGCCTGGATTGAACTCCTCTGATGAAAAGATACAGAGTGAGCAACGCGAACATCGCCATCATGGACTCATAGCGCTGACATATGTAAGTTACGCTCTCGGTATTGAGCGGGTGAACAGCCCACAGCATGGCCGTCAGTCCGGAAAAAATGGTGATTGATTCCTCTCCGTCGCCATACATTATCGAAAAAGTCCTGCGAATTATCGCGTAGAGAAGCAGGGCGCAAGCCAGATGCACCGCAAGATTAACCGCATGGTACCCCGTCTCCTGAAGCCCGCCCGCCAGATAATTCAGCTTGAAAGTCCATTTCACCAGCCACCGTTGCCGAAAAACCGGCGCCAGCCCCTCAAAGTCCTCAGCCTTTTCAACGATCAGATAGTTATCATCAAATACAAAAGAACCTGAAAAGGAATTGGCATACGACGCCAAGGCCGCGACTACGATAAGCATGGGCATCACCCTGCTCCAACTAATTGAAAGCCGCCATTTCCCGTTCATATGCCCGTCCCTTGAACTTATTGCAAAAATCGGATGCTTCTTAAACCAACAAAGCCACGCCTGACGAGAGCCTGTCCGAAAAGGTGTTTTCAAACAGACCGTTGCAATGCCGCATGTTTTCTTATCCGTACTCGTACATGTACTCGTACACACATATCTCTTCCGTCTGACTCGGATACACTTAATCGAACCAT
>CAYTRK010000088.1:0-8380 GCA_964440205.1 uncultured Victivallaceae bacterium | reverse complement strand
AGGCCGAAACGGCTCGTAGGCGGCAGGCAGGTTTTCGAGCATCTCGCCGTACAGCAGCGCCGCCTGATCCGGCCCCTTTTCCAGCCAGAGCTCGTCGGCGGTTTTCAGCTTCGCTTCGCAGGTTTTTGTGCTCCATGTTTTTCCGGAATCCGCCATCGCCATATCCTCCCTTGTTAGAAAAAAGGTGAACAGTAATACGCAAAGGGCCCACTTTGTTAAACGTCCCGACTTGATCATCGTTTATTTTCCTCTCTTGAATATATTCAATCACACGGGATAAGCCCGTATAATTTACCGATTCTTTTCAAACCACTCCCGATACCCTTTCCGTGGACCGGTATTTTGTTGGCTCTGTTTGATGATGTCCGACAACTCTGTGTCGAATTCAAAACCCCAGTGGCGGACAAGGGAAGGACCGGGCTCGAACTCGGCAGAAGCGGCGTGGTTGGCAATCGTTTCCGCCGAAAGGGCTTGGCTGTACAACCGGACCTCGTCAATCTTGCCGTTAAATGCAACGTGTCCGTCCGGACGCCGGCCAATGGCAAAGGCGCCTTTGCCAGAGGTCCGCTTGCGGTTGAGTTCCTTTTCCGCGACCATTTTTCCGTCGCAGTACACGCGCAGGGATTTCCCGTCGTACGTCATGGCCAGATGTTGCCACTGGCCCGTCTTGAGCGGAGCAGTCCGACTGAATGCGCCATGCGAGTTTTCTTTTTTGCCGCCAATATTCAGATATGCAGCCGCTTCTTCGCCGGCAATCAGCAGCCCGTAGTGACCGTTTACCCACTCGTTCGCGTTCTTGGACGCAATCCATCGGCGTTTGTCTTTGCTCGCGGGATACTCGTCAATGAATATCCACGCTTCAAGGGTCAGCGTTTCCGGTTCCAGGCTTCGGGCATGGGGAATCTCGACATAGGAGTCCGCGCCGTCGCAAACGAGCGCGCGCCCGGACTTGCCGTCCGTACTGGTTCTCGCTGAAGACTTGCCCTTGTTCAATTCAATGACGGTATTGTCGACAAACGTAACCGTATTGGGATCGGTACGGTTATACATGTACGGCTTCTGTCCTTGCGCTACAAGCAACGTGTTTCCCTTTACCGTCAATCGCTCCGCCTGATGGAACCGCAGGACGCTGCGTCCGATCCCGTGAATCATGTTGTTTTCGATCGAGAATTGGGAGCTGCCCTGGTCGAAAAACATTCCATTGGATTCGGCCCTCCCCGTATTTGCGGGAATATTGTGGATATAATTGTTCCGGATCACGGAGTCTGTCTGGCGTCCGAGCGTATAGATGCCGCCGCCGTCCGAAAGCTGCCGCATGACATGATGAATATGGTTGTGCTCAATGACGATATCCCTGCAAGGGGTAGGCGAGGGGTTCCACATCCAGCCTGAAGAAATGCCGGTATAGGGCAAGTGGCTTACCTCGTTGCGGCGGATGACGGTATTGGCTGTTATGCCGGCGTAGATGCCCACGCTGCCCAAAAACTGGCGGCCGCAATTGTGCACCCGGTTGTCGGAGACAAGGTTGTTGCTGACGATCACTTCAGTATCCGTTTCCCACGGGGGCGTGTCTGAGAGTCTATCTCTAACCTCCGATCCGTTGCCGATGATAATTCCGTTGGCCGAGATATCCGTAAATTCGCTTCCCAAGACCTTGTTGCGATGGCTGCCGCGGCGAAGCATAATGCCGGATCCCCCCAAGTGGGCGAATCTGCATTTTTCAAACTCGCATTGTTCGGCAAAGGTCATGTCTACAGATGACGGAACGGGTGTCCGGTCTGTTTTTGACTTTGTGGTTTTGTATATTTCATCATCGTAATAGGCGGCCTGCACTCCCTGGTAACCGGTTTCGGGAAGCTGAAAGGCGCAATGGAAGAATGCTAGTTTCTGGAAACGAAGCCGTTTGACCCTGTTTCCCGCAGTTCCCTCTATGCGCACAAGCTGCTTCGCAACAGGGACAACCGTATCCGCATGATGCATGGATTCTTGATCGGTCGGATAATAATAGAGACGGCCTGCTTTCCGGTCCAGAAACCACTCGCCCGGGCTGTCCAGATATTCCATCGCGTTTTCCATCCGGTACCGGGGATGCTTTTCAAAATGCGTCATCCGGTAGTGCGCTTGACGGCACCCAATCTGATGTTTCAGCAAAACGTGCTGTCTATTTTCGTCGATTTCCTTTACCGTTGTGATGGTTGTGGACCAGTCGTGCAAGAAAACGAGTTCCAGATGATCGATCTGTTTGACCGACGACAGCTCGCCCTTCTTATAGGTAAACCCGGTCCGGTCGTCAGGGTCGGCCTTTTCGATGCGGAAATATCCATGATCGGGCGTGCGGGCCCGAGTCCGCCGTTTGCCGTTTACGAACAGTTCTCTGAAATGGAACGAGCCCTCGGCTACTTCAGGTATATCCGCGAACCAGATCTTGCCCGAGGCTCTCGGGGCCAGGTTGTCCGGCTCCTTCACGAGCGGTTTCCATCCGCTCAGCCGACGCCCGCCGGAAATCACGGGCGTTTCTCCCTCGGCGGCGGCATAGGTGACCGAATGCTTGTCCGTTCCGCCGTCGGACGGACCGAACACCAGTGCTTCTTCTATCCGGTATGTACCCCCGCTGACAACAACTTTTACGTCTTGATCAAGCCCTTTTTTCGTCAGCGCGCGAACAGCCTTCTGCGCCCCTTGGATAGAAGCGAAAGGCTGCTCTTTTGTACCCGGGTTATTATCGTTGCCCTCAGGCGAAACAAATAATTCTGCAGCTTGCATGAATGTAACCTCCATAAACCATAAACACAAAACAGCTATCCATAAATATTGTGTTTTCCATGAACTCTGTTGGTACATTGTAGTTCTCTCCCGTTTTAAAATGTCCTTGCTTAGAAAGAAGGCAGTTTTGATATATCCGCTCCATACCGCCACATGCCCTTTTCCGGATCAACCGCCCCGACATATGTCACCGGCTCATCATCGACCGGAACACCCCCGGTTTTCAGACTTTCATCCACAGGAGTAAAGTCCAGGTTTACCGGATCTTTCACAACTGAAGCCGGGAGCGAATCGCGGTTGTTTACCTTTTTTCGATTGCGCCACTTGGCAAACTGTAAGCCGCCTCCTATTGCAATGTTGTTGATCAGCCTGACATCAGCATCTGCTTTCGCTTTTTCCCTGTTCTGCGACCAACACCCATAGGCCACTGTTCCACACCGGTAGAATGTGTTGTTGAAAAACCACACGCGCTTCCCCGCTTCCTCCCCATTCTTGGTGTCGTTGTAACGGATCGCGTTGTTCGCATCTATGGCGATATTGTTGTGCACATGATACCCTGACGAGGAGTTGTCCACATAATAGCCGACTGTGGTGCGCGTCCAGTTTCCCTTTTCCGGTCCCCGGGATCCCTTGCCCACATTGTAGCGCCAGACCGATCCGGCTTCCGTATTGTTGCCTAGCTGGTGGTTGACATAGAAAAAACCCTGGTCCACAATCAGCTTGCATACATCTTCGATGTAATTGTATTCCCAGACATTCTTCTTCGCATACTGTTCGATCCACATGGCATTTCCGCCCTCGATGGCAGCGCCTCCCATGTTACTGAACGTGCAGTAACGGACGATGTTTTCATCGCCCCACGAAAAAAGCCCGGCAGAGCGCTTGGCCATCCAGTTCATATCCTCGAAAAGACAGTTTTCAACGCGGGCCTTGTTTCCTCTAAGCATCATTCCGCACCACCAGCTTTTGGAAAACCGACAATTCTCGGCCACAAAACCGTCCCCCTGCACAAAAACGCCGGCTGTGCCGTTGTCCGGAAACCCCCAGCAAGAGTTTAGACTCTGTATGCTGCTGCGGTTTCCTGTCGGGTTCGGGTTATGCTGGAAGGGAGAGATATATTCAAAGACACATTTGTCGAAGGACACATTATCGCCGTGTACTTGTGCGGCTGCGGCTTTGAATTGGATATTCTCCAGCCTAACGCCGTTGCCTGAAATCAGCGCTCCATACAGCCGCGTCCGAAACTCATAGCCCTTAGTCTCGCCTTCCGGAGGAATAAGGAGAACCTGCTTGCCGTCCGAATACCACTCGCCGGGCGCGTCGAGCGCCGCCTTGGCCCCAATAATGTACCCAAGCCCTTTCTCCTGTCCGTATTTCCCCATAAATCCGGAGGAAGCGTTTTCAGCATCAACGGAGATATATCCGCCTTTGTTGACACCCGTGATTGGCATGCTAATTGAATACCAGCTTGCCAACGCGCCTCTTCCAACCGGACCGTGCAGGCCAACGTAGTATCCGTCGTTCAGGTTGGAAAGTTGTCTCTGAGCGTGATCAGGACCGATATCAATGTTTCCGTTGGGACCGATAAAGCTGTGTTCCCAGTCTTTATTGGAGGTCATCGGAGATGTTTTGTTCGGATAACGGGCCGGCATTATGTACTTCTCTCCGCAGAATACATCGTATACCGGCTTATCTACGTCAGTTTTCAGTCCTTTGCGGTCATTGATACTGCACGGCTGCATTTGCTCGGCTTTATCGCATCCGGTGATGACGACCCGCCCCTGACCGCGAAAAGCGACGTTGCTTTGTCGCACTCTAACAGTCTCGCGATAAACACCGCCGGAAATAACGCATGTATCTCCTTCCTTCATGGAATCCGCGGCTTTTTGAATAGTCCTGTAGGGCTTTTTCTCTGTGCCGGGATTGCTGTTATTGCCGTTGACAGAAACATAATACACGCTAGCTTTCATCTCAGCTCCTTCCACAGCAACCATAACACTGCCTGCGAAAACACCTGCAATAATTCCAAGACAAATTTTCATGACAGACCATCGACTTTCCCTGTTGATATGGCAAACAATCATTGACATAATGGCTAATTGATTTAGGATGCTAAAGTAAAACACCCTTTGAAACAATGCTGTTTCTGGTACAACACATGGACAAAATGGCAATGCAACGAATGAATATCGTCAAGGGGGTTGGACTCCAATTCGACAAATCGGAGATGATGCGAGATCGGGGACGCAGGCTGAAATACAACGCCGTTACGTGTATTCTGCGCGGGCAAGGCAGTTTCGAGTACGAAACGACACCTCCCGCACCTGTGACTCAGGGAACATTCTTTTATCTGTATTCAAACCGATGGCACAAATTTGGGCGACTCAAAGACACGGCGAAGATCCAGATGGCCATTGGCAGAGTGCTTGCCAAGCTGGAACAGGGATTGCAAAAAGCAAAAACAAACTCGCCTCGGATAGTTTTAAAACAAGGCACCCAAGGCGGTGGTGGACAAGGCCAAAGAAAGGCTCAAGACACGGAAGAAAGAATTGTTCATGAATAAGTCAGGTTAGGGGGATAGGAACCGGTTTAAGACGAAGAGACTATTGCGGGATACGACGGCAGTAAATCCCACGGTGTTTTTGATGAATCGAATCCACGCTGACCAAAGAGCCGTCTCTACTCCAACGGGGGTGAAGATCACAACGGACGTCTCCCAACACATGTGAAGGTTGCGTGTGTTCGAAAGAACCGATTTGCCGGCATTGGCCGCTTTTGACGTCTACAAGCCCCACACGTTGTTTGCCGTCCTTGGCATACGTGTCGGCGAGGATCTTGGAGCCGTCGGGAGAAAAGACGAGATGCCCCATAGGCCCCATGCCTTCGCTTATCCGTTTGGCGCGAATCGGCAAAATGCTTTCGTCAAAAACCACATATTCATTTCCTGTGTGTTGCCAGTTGGCGTCAACCAGGATCTCATTAGGTGTCCTGCCCCAAATCTGGTGAGAAACGCCTTTCCAATAAAAATCAGGAAATGGACAGCGTAGGTGGCTGCCATCTATGTCGGCGGTGTAAAGGAAAGTGTGCCAAGGCCCGGATCCGTCGGGACCTTTACTGTGACGTTGTAAAAATAGCAGTTTGCTGGAATCACTGTTGAACATAATATGATTCAACCATAAGTGTTTGTTTTCAGTCATAAAAACAGCGGGATGAACTTCCAATATTTCACGGTAGCTGACGACAAGGCGCGAGTCGCCCGTGTGCAAATTGATAAGAAAAACCCCGTCTTCATCTAAATCAGCGGGCGTATTGATAAATGATGCGTCGGCGTAAGAGTAGCCTCTTCTTGGAATTCGTGAAAAATTCAAAGAAGCGCCCCACTTGCCGTCTGGCGATATGACGTATAGGGCCCTTTCATAAGCATCAACAAGTCCTTTATCAAGGGCGTAGACACGGGCCACCAGCCCGCCTTTAGCCTCGTCCCAATCGTTAAACACTAAGTGATCCGGGCGATGTTTTAGCCACATGGTCATAGCGCCTTGTTGATGGCACCACGCCCGGGTTTGCGCCAAACTTCGAAAACGCCCCTCGGCGGTTTCAATCACCCCTACTTCGGCACGTTCGCCTTTAATGGGAAGTCGTTCTTGTTGTGGTGCTTTAAGGGCCAAATGCAGGGTTTGATCCTTGTTCCAAGGCTGGCGGTCGTAATAGCCGAAAAAATAATGTCCATCGGCGGGTGAGATTTTTCGCCACGATTGTTCCGGCCACGGAAGATCATTCGATTGCTTCATTTGCTCTCCTGAATATTGCTTGGACCGTTTGGTAAGCCACTTTCGGTCGGCGATACTCGTCCAACGTGCCTTTGTTGTTAAAAGCTCGTGGGCGTTTGAGCGCGCGAGCCCCTTGATAGGTACGGGTATCACAAAATTGCCACAAGGCTAGGCCCGCCACGTCTTTGTTGGTCACCACTTCCTCGCAAACCTTTTGCAGCAAGTCGGCTTGGTACTGTTCAGACCAATATCCATGGTGCGGATCTTTAAGACCATAAAGCGCTCCGGCCCCGATTTCAGAGATGACAAACGGTATTTCTCCAAGCCCCCTTTCTTTAAGGCGGGAAATGTTGCCCCGAATGGCAAGGGCGACTTCGTCTAGGGGCCGGGGATTTTCACTGTCTTCCGTGTACCAGCCGGGATACATATTAAAGCATATGACATCACACTGCTCAAGGAAAAGGTCTTTTAACCCCTTATTGGAGGCGTATGTCACAAGACGGCTCGGATCTAAAGACTTGACGGTTTCTACGAGCCCGGCATAGCAGGCTCGGGCATTAGGCTGGTGGCTCCCCCCTTCATTTAAAAAGCCCCACATGATGATAGACGGGTGGTTAAAGTCGGATTTGACCATGGCCACGGTCTGTTTTTTTTGGGCTTCGATAAAAGCGGGAGCGCTTAGCTTGGGGCCTTCCTGTCCCCAACCCAGGCTTTCGGAAAAAAACAAAAAGCCCATTTCATCACATAGGTCCAAAAGGCGCGGGTCCTGTTGGTAATGCACGCCGCGAATGAAATTGCATCCCAAGTCTTTCAAAATCTCCAGATCGGAAACCATTAGGACGTCCGGCGTCGCCGGACCGAATTGCGGATGGGCCTCGTGTCGGCAATAGCCTAATAGCTTCACAGGTTTGTCGTTTAAAAGGATTTCACCGTTGGCCGCTATTACCTTTCGTAACCCAAAGCGTACGACTATGGTGTCATTTTTCGTGTGCACCTTCAGGATATGTAAATTAGGCGCTTCTGGGCTCCAGGATGTAGGGTTTGGGACAAAAGCCGAAAATGAAATGTCGCTGTTCGTTTCATCCAACGGCTCAGCGTTTTTAAGTTCCCCCGCATCTATACGATATTGTAGGGGAACGGCTTTGTCATAAAATTCAACGTTTACCGTGATTTTCCCTTGTGAAACATCGTCGACGAGAACATAGACCCCCCCGACAGCCTGGCTCGGCAGTTCCTCAAGCCAAGTCTGCCTAACAATACCGCCATAGTTATAGAAATCAAAATAATTCTCATGTAAAGGGCAACGCTCAAAGTCATATCGATTGTCTGTGAGCACGACTATTTCCCGATGGGCAATATGACTAGGCGGGAGTGTGATTTCATAAGGTGTATAGGTTCCGATGTGGGTTCCCACTCGCTCTCCGTCTACGTATACTAGGCAAGACATGCCCGCTCCACCGATTTTTAGCGCCGCTCGTGTTTGTGGCGTTACATCAACATAGGTACGGTAGGCGCCTATCCCCCTCTTCCCGGCATACGCGAAAAGCGCATCAAAAGCTGAGGGGACAGGTATTCTGTCATTGTAAATGATATCGGCGAGGGATACCTTTTCAAGCGGGACATCGTCTTCTATTAATTTGAAATCCCAAAGACGATTCAGGTCAACGGTCTTCCGTCGTGTAAAATGCGGGTAAGCTCTCATGTCATAAAGTCGCCTTTTATCCAAAAAGAGGTCTTCTTTTTATTTATTTCACTACCATCCCATAAGCCCTGATATTGGGCCGGAAACAGTCGCACTTACTAACGTTTTCGGCATGCCGCGTCAACCCTGCATTCGATATTTTCCT